>JAOAIT010000056.1 GCA_026414565.1 Verrucomicrobiia bacterium | reverse complement strand
AAAACCAAAGCCTGCCCCCCCGCCCCCGCCCCCCCCCCAAAACCCCCGCCTCAAACCTCAACCATCCCCCGCCCCCACTTTGCATTTTGCACTTTGCACTTTGCATTTCCCCCCCCCCCGCAACTTCCCTCAACGGGCCGCCGTTTCCTTCCCCGTCAATTCCTGGATCAGCTCCAACAACCGCGAGGGCAGATACGGTTTGGCCAGAAATCGAATCCCCGGCCCCGTCTCAATCCGCCGCCCGGCAAAATCCACACTATACCCGCTGGTGTAGATCACCTTCAGCCCGGGCCGCCGCTGCAGCAGCTCCGCCGCCAGCTCCTCCCCGCTCATGCCCCCCGGCATCACCATGTCGGTCAGCAGCACGTCCACGTTGCCCTCCTGCTGATTCCACACCGCCAGCGCCTCCGGCCCGTTGGCGGCCGTCAGCACGGTGAAGCCGTACTCGTGCAAAATCTCCTGCGCCAGCAGGCGCAAGTCGGCTTCATCTTCCACCACCAATATGATCCGGCTCCGCCCCGCCGCGGCCACCTCCGCCGCCGGCGGCAGCACCGGCGCCTCCGCCAGCGCCGGCAACAACACCCGGAACGTGGAGCCTTGCCCCGGATGACTCTCCACCTCAATCCACCCCTGATGCTGTTTCACAATCCCATACACCGTCGCCAGCCCCATCCCCGTCCCCTTCCCCACATCCTTGGTGGTGAAAAACGGCTCAAACAACCGGCTCAACGTTTGCGCGTCCATCCCGCAGCCCGTATCCGCCACCGTCAGGCACACAAACCGCCCCGGCCGCGCCTCCGGATGCCGGTGCTCCGCCCCGGGGCCGACCTCCACCAACGCCGTGCGGATCACCAAATCCCCCCCCTGCGGCATGGCGTCGCGCGCGTTGATCGCCAGATTCAGCACAATCTGCTCCAGCATCCCTGCATCCGCCGCCACCCGCGGCAAATCCGCCGCAAGCTGCAGATGCACCCGCACATTTTCCTCCACCGTCTGATCCAGCATCCGCCCCACCCGCTCCACCACCTGATTGAAGTCCACCGGCTCCGGCTGCAGCATCTGCTGCCGGCTGAACGCCAGCAACTGGCCCACCAGCCGCGCCGCCCGCTCCGTCCCGTCCAGAATGTGGCGCAGCGACGCCGCCTGCGGCTGCTGCGGCGGCGTCCGGCTCAGCAGCAGGCTGGCGTAACCCTGGATGATGGTGAGAATGTTGTTGAACTCGTGCGCCACCCCCGCGGCCAGTTGCCCCACCGCCGCCAGCCGCTCCTGCCGCAGGGCCGCCTGCTGCCGCTCCTGCAACTGATGATACGCCGCCTGCAAATCCTCGTGCAATTTCACATGCCGCGCCGCCAGCGAAATGTGCTCCCCCAGCGCCCGCAAAAAATCCGTCTCCGCCTCCGAAAACGGATCCTCCGCCGGCCGCGCCAGCACCATCGCCGCCAGCATGCTCTGCTCCGCCGTCAACGGCAGCGCCACCAACTGCGGCAACCCCACCCGCTCCAGCTCCACCTCGAAGCCCTGCGCCGCCCGCCCCGGCTGCCGCCGCCCCAGCCCCCCGCGGATGCAGGCCTCCAGACACGACCCCGCCACCGCCAACGCCTGCCCCTCCTGCCACCCCAGCTCCACCGCCAGCGCCCGGCTCCGCGGCCCCAGCGCGCTGAGCTGCGCCTTCTCCAAACCCGCGGGAAAGGCGCACACCATGCCAAAACGCACCGGCAGATGCTCCTCCAAATGCTTGAGCGCCACCTGAAATATGCTGGGCAAATCCTGCCGCTCCGCCACCGCCCGCGTCGTTTGATTCAGCAGACTGATCCGCGAAAGCTGCTGCCGCAGCGCGCTCGACGTCCGATGATGCTCCACCGCATACCGAATGGCCCGCTCCAGCGCGCGCGCATCCAGCCCCGCCTTGTTCAAGTAATCCGCCGCCCCGGCCTTCATCACCGCAAAATCCACCTCCCAATCATTCAAACCCGTCAAAATGATGATGGGCGGACATTGCGGCAGCCGCCGGGCCTGCTCCAGAAACTCCAGCCCCGTGTGCTCCCCCAGCCGGTAATCGCACAGGCAGACATCGTACCGCTGCCGCTCCAGCATCGCCAGACCCCCCGCCGGCGTGGTGGCATCCTCCAGCCGGAAGCGCTCCCCCAAACACTCGCTCAACAAGGCCCGCACCATGACGTGGTCGTCCTCGTCATCGTCCACCATCAGGATCTGCAGCAGCTCCCGCTCCATACCATCGCTTGCGCCGCGGGCGGCCTCGCCGCCGGGGCGGCCTCGGCGCCCTGCCTACGAACCGCCGCCCGCGGGGGGAGTGGCGGGCGGCAGCTCCACTATCTCAAACCAGTATCGGCCCAGCACCTTCATCACCTCCACCAAACCCTCAAACGTCACCGGCTTGGTGATGAAGGAACTGACCCCCAAATCGTAACTGCGAAAAATGTCCTCCTCGGCCTTCGACGTCGTCAGCACCACAATCGGAATCTGCCGCAAGTCCGCATCCGCCTTGATCTCCGCCAGCGCCTCCCGCCCGTCCTTCCGCGGCATGTTCAAATCCAGCAAGATCAACCCCGGCCGCGGCGCGGCCCCGGGGGCCGCATACGGCCCCGCCTGCCGCAAATAGGCCATCAATTCCTCGCCATTCTCCACGCAGCGCAAATCATTGGCCAGCCGGCTCTCCGCCAGCGCCTCGCGCGTCAACAGCCGGTCATCCGGATCATCTTCCGCCAGCAAAATCACAATCGGTTCAGGTGTTGTTTTCGTTGGTTCAACCATTGACGCGGCATCCTAACGGCGGCCGCGCCGACGGCAAGCGAAAAGGAAGGAAAACGCCCGGCCCCGCCCCCCGGCCCCGGGCCCCACGCGAAATAATGAAGAAAAACGCCGCCCCCGCGGCCGCTCAACCGTTGCCCCCGCCAGCCGCCTCCGCCCCACCGCTGGCCCCGCCCACCGGCGCCGCCTCCGCCAGCGCCGGGGCCGGCGCGGCCGCCGGTTCAGCCGCCCGCGGCGCCGCCGCGGCGGGCACGGGCGCCGCTTCGGCCTGCGCCTCAAACGCCCGCGCGATGGACTCCACCCGGAAACGCCGGTTGTGATGATGCTCGCCCTCGATCTCCGCCTCCTCGCCCACTTTCTTCCCGATCAACGCCTTGCCAATGGGCGAAAGGTAACTCACAATCCCCCGCTCCGCATCCGTATCCCACGCCCCCAAAATGGTGTACGTCTCCACGTGCCCCGTCTCCAAATCGGTCACCGTCACCCGCGTCCCAATGCTCACCGCCTCCGTGCTCGCATTGGCAAAATCCGTCCCCCGGGCGTGCTGAATCTGATGCTCCAGCTCCGCCTTCCGCCGCATCAGCAGCTTCTGCATCTCCTTGGCCGCCTTGTACTCGTGGTTCTCCCGCAAATCCCCGTAGCTCCGCGCAATCGCAATCTCCCGGGCATTGGCCGGGATCTTCTTCTGCACCAGCTCGTTGTACTCGTTGCGCCGCCGCTCCAGGCTCTCCCACGACACCAGAAAGTAATTGTCCTGTCGCGTCCCCTCGCCCGTGATCAGCGATTGCATGTCCGGGTAGCTCTTCACAATCCGCGCCAGCAGCGACCGCTTGTCCATGTCATCAAAACACGGGCTTAACTGCAGCGCCCGCGTCAAATCCTTGATCACCTCAATGTCCGCCGAGCTGATCAGCTCCACCAGCAGCTCCTGATCATCCACAATGTAATCCCGCAGCCGGTTGCTCTTCCGCTCGCTGAACTGATCCCGCTCGATCGCCGACAGCATCGCCCGGAACACCTCCGGCCCCAAAATATCCGCAAACGTGTCCGACCGCTCCTTCGCCAGCCACAACAGCAGATCGCTGCTCGCCTGATGCTGGCTGATCAGCCGCGACAGGCAACCCTTCAATTCCTCCAGCTTGTGCTCGTGCAACAATATGTGCGCCAGCTCCGTCACCAGCTTCGTGGACACCCCGTTGATCGCCGCCAGCAGATGCTGCGCCCAGCTCTCCGGAAACGCCGCCTGGAACGACTGCAACATCCGCCGGTGCCGCGGCGCCGGCGCCGCCTCCAGCACCGCCGCCATCTGGATGTCCGGCTGATTCCAGATCGCCGCCTCCGTCACCTCCCCCGCCTCCGCCGGCAGCCCCACCGCCTTCCGCAAATCATCCCGCGTAAAAATCGCATCCAGCGCCGTCGCCGGCTGCGTCCGCTGGTAATTCACTATCTCCGCGTTCAACGCCGCGCACACCTCCCGCACCAGCGCCTCCGCCTCCGGCAAGTCCCCCAGCGACCGCAGCATCTGCTGGGCCACCGCATTCCGCGCCTTCAAACCCTTGGCCGCCCGGAACTCCTGCAACAACCGCTCCCGCGGCGAAACCGTCTCCTCCTTGTACACAATCGGATCAGTCTTCTTGAGCGGAATGATGAAATGCCCGTCCTTCTTCATCTCCGCCCGCGCCGCCTCCCACCACTTGCGCCAGTCCTCACTGATCACGTCCGGCACCAGCAACTGCTGGATCTGATCCAGGCTCGCCTTCCCCCCAAAGCTGGTCAGCACCAGCTTGATCAGCTCCAGATGATTCAACGCCGCCATCTGGCGCAATTCCTCAATATTCATCGCCTTCCGCGCCAAAATGTGCGTCGGCGGTATCGGCTTTAACGTTTCCGCCGCAAAATTCAAATCCATCTGATGATTCGGCCGATCCTTGAAATCAATCGTAAACCGCGCAAACACGGTGTCCACCGTCGTGATCTTCCCAAACCCCCAGTGCTTGTGAAAACAATACCGGCTCTCCGTCAGCGCCACCAACGGCTCCACGTGTTTGGTCAAAATCTTGCCCTGTACGGCCAGTTTCTCAATTTCCGCGCGTATGTTCGTCTCTGCCATGCCCTCTACGCCTTTCCACTTTGCTATCGTCAACCGCCCCTCGGCCCGCCACAATCCGTCCAACGGCAACCGAGTATCTCTAATTATTAAATGCTGAAGCCGCAAAATCCAAGAGAAATTGCGGCCCGGATTCTGCTGGGCCGCTCCACCCGCGGCGGCTTTGTCGAAAACCGCCTCGACGCCGAACTGGCCCGCCACCCCCTCCCCGACCCGGACCAGCGCCTCGTCCGCGAGCTGGTGTTTGGCGTCATCCGCTGGCAGGCCACCCTCGACCACCTCATTGACCGCCAAATCTCCCGCCGCCCCCCCCAACCCCGCCTCCGCCTCCTCCTCCGCCTCGGCCTCTACCAAATGTTCTGGCTCGACCGCATCCCCGACCACGCCGCCGTCCACGAAACCGTCTCCCTCGCCCGCCAAACCAGCGGCCCGGCCGCCGCCGGCCTCGTCAATGCCGTCCTCCGCGCCTTCGCCCGCCAAAAGGAGCCTACCCGCCAATACCTCGCCGCCCTCAAAGACCAAAACCCCGCCCTGGGCTTCTCCCACCCCGCCTGGCTCGTCCAACGCTGGTCCGCCCGCTGGGGAGACGCGGCCACCCGCCAGCTCCTGCAATGGAACAACTCCCCCCCGCCGCTCTACGCCCGCGTCAACACCCTGAAATGGTCCCCCTCCGATTTGCAGGCCCGCTGGCAGAAGGAAGGTGTCACCTTTGAACCCTTCGCCGCCGACTGGCTGCCCCCCGGCCTGATCTTCCGCATCCAACCGCCCGGCCCACTCCCCTCCCTCGCCAGCTTCTCCACCGGCGGCTTTTACGTCCAGGACCCCAGCACCCTCCTCGCCCCCCTCCTCCTCCAGCCCGAACCCGGCCTCCAAATCCTCGATGCCTGCGCCGCCCCCGGCGGCAAAACCTCCTGGCTCGCCCAACTCGCCGCCAACCAGGCCTTCCTCACCGCCTGGGATGCCACCCCCGAACGCCTCCAGCGCCTCCAGGAAAACCTCCAACGCCTCGGCGTGGCCAGATTCACCGTCGCCGCCGCCGACTGGGACGCCGCACCCCTCGCCCACTTCGACCGCATCCTCCTGGACGTCCCCTGCAGCAACACCGGCGTCATGCGCCGCCGCGTCGAACTCCGCTGGCGCCTGACCCCCCAGGAACTCCAGCGCCTGGCGCGCGACCAGCGCCGCCTCCTGGCCCTCGCCGCCCGCCGCCTCAAACCCGCCGGCCGCCTCGTCTATAGCACCTGCAGCCTCGAACCGGAGGAAAACCAGGCCGTCGTCCAGGCCTTCCTCCGCGAACACCCCGGCTGGCGCTGCGCCGACGAAAAAACCCTCCTCCCCTTCCGCGACGGCGTGGACGGCGCCTACGCCGCCGTCCTGCTCCCGCCCCCCCGCTGACGCCCCGCCCCGCTCACCCCCCGCCCGCCGGCGGCGTCACGGCCCCATTGGGCGGCTGCCCGTGCGCCAGCTTGCTCCGGTGCCGGCTGTAACTGAAATAAATCACCAGCCCGATCAACAGCCAGATGATCAGCCGCTTCCACGCCGTCGGCGAGGCAAACGCCATCAACGTCCCCGCGCTCAACGCCGCCATCGGCCCCACAAACCACACCGCCGGACACTTGAACGCCCGCGGCAGATGCGGCTCCCGCACCCGCAACACCACCACCCCCACCCCCACTATCACAAACGCCAGCAATGTCCCCATCGAACACAACTCCCCCGCCTCCTTCACCGGCAGTATCATCGCAAAAAAAGCCACCAGCAAACCCGTCACTATCGAGGTCAGCCACGGCGTCCGAAACCGCGGATGCACCTTGTTCACAAACGGCGGCAGCAGCCCGTCACTCGACATCGCCCAAAACACCCGCGACTGCCCGTACAACATCACCAAAATCACCGACGACAACCCCGCAATCGCCCCAATCTTGATCAAATCGGCCATGAAACCCATCCCCGCGCGATCCGCCACCAGCGCAATCGGATCCGCCACATCCAGCTCCCGGTACGGCACCACCCCCGTGGCGATCCCCGATACCACGATGTACAGCAGCGTGCAGATCAACAGCGACCCAATAATCCCAATCGGCATGTCCCGCTGCGGATTCCGCGCCTCCTGCGCCGCCGTGCTCACCGCGTCAAAACCAATGTATGCAAAAAACACAATCTGCGCCCCCGCCAACACCCCCGACCACCCAAAATGCCGCGGGCTTTCGTACGGCGGAATGAACGGCGTCCAGTGCGCCGGGCTGACCGCCCACATCGCCCCAAAAATAAACACCATGATCACCGTCAGCTTGATGATCACGATGAAATTATTGAACCGCGCCGACTCCTTGATCCCAATCACCAGCAGCGTCGTGATCACCAGCACAATCAACACCGCCGGCAAATTCACCCACGCCACCGCCTGCGTCCCGTCCGCCAGCTTCACCACCGTCCCGGTGGGCGCGCATATCTCCGGCGGCAGAGGCACCCCAATCCCATGCAGAAAACTCACCACATACCCCGACCACCCAATCGCCACCGTGATCGCCCCCACCGCATACTCCAAGATCAAATCCCACCCGATGATCCACGCAAAAAACTCCCCCAGCGTCGCGTACCCATACGCATACGCGCTCCCCGACATCGGCACCAGCGACGCAAACTCACTGTAACAAAACGCCGCAAACACCGCCGCCAACCCCGCCAGCACAAACGACAACACCACCGCCGGCCCCGCGTGCACCGCCGCCACCGTCCCCGTCAACACAAAAATCCCCGTCCCAATGATGGCCCCAATCCCCAGCATCACCAGATTCCCCGGCCCCAGCGCGCGGCGCAAATGCTGGCTGTTCAACGCCTCGGCCTGCATGTGCCGGATATCCTTGCGGCGAAAAAGACGTCTCATAACAAAAGCCCCCTGCCCAGGCACCGGGCGCCCCCCATGCGTGTGGCAGTTACGGAATGCATGGTGCGCTTCTTGCGCCAGCCTCACGCCCTTGTCAAGCGGTATCCTCCTCCCCCCTCCTCTCTCCCCCTGGATTACGATCCCCCCCGCGCCCCTTCCCCCCGCGCCCCGGCCTCCCCCATTTTGCATTTTGCATTTTGCACTTTGCACTTTGCATTTTGCATTTCTGTAAAATGCCAACAGCTTTGAGCAAAAGTGCCAAAAAAATTAGCAACATCACCACTTGCCAATAGGGCAGATGGAGGTTTTAAGTAGCCATTTCGCCCCAGTGCAACCGCACTGCAAACATACTGCACCCTGCCAAAAATCACATTGAGCGCAAAGCCTCCTGCGGGCAGCAATCACCTCTGGCTTGGCCATCCGTGCACCATCTTCCCACCACTCCCGTAGAGCCAGACTCAAGTTCGCCTTCAACTGTGGTACTGGAATCATGAAAATTGAACTTCGTCCACTCGTACCCGCATCACAGTACCGTCTGGGTACCAAAGATGGGTCATAACCTCATTGATCTGTTGCACCGCCGCTGCATCCCCGAGTAACTGCTCCCCCATCCAATGGGGGACGTCGTAACATAACATGGCCAGGCGGCTCATTTCCATCCGGTATTCATTCAATCTCCCATCTACCCACCCACCAACCCCCACCGCAGCATCATCATTCCCTCGCATTAGCACCTGTCTCTTATACACATCT
>JAOAIT010000055.1 GCA_026414565.1 Verrucomicrobiia bacterium | reverse complement strand
GGAAGATGTGCCGCAGGTCGTCGTGGACGATTTGCGTGGCGGCCTCGGCGGCCGCTTCATTGGAGAGATGGCCGAACCGCGAGAGGATGCGTTGCTTGAGCGACCACGGCCGGCGCGGGTCCTCCTGCAGCATCCGCACGTCGTGATTGGTCTCCAGCAGCAGGATATGAGCGCGTTTGAGCCGCTCGACGATCAGGCGCGTGACGTGGCCGAGATCAGCGAGCACGCCAACGTTCAGGTTCTCGTGCCGCAGCAGAAACCCGACCGGGTCTTGCGCGTCATGCGGAACGGGAAACGTCTCGACGATCACATCGCCCAGTTCAAACGCCTGGCCGGTCTGGAACACCTTCCACAATCCGGCCATCGGCACGTGCCCCATGTCCTCCTGCAGGACCTCGATGGTAAGGCGATTGGCGAAGACCGGAATTCGGTGGCGTCGGCAGAGGACGGGCAGTCCCTGCGCGTGATCGTGGTGCTCGTGGGTCAGCAACACCGCGTCCACGTCGTCGAGCGTGCGGCCGATGCTCGCCAGCCGCAGGGCGATCTGTTTGCCGCTGAGGCCGGCGTCAATCAACAGGCAGACCCGAGGCGTTTCCAACAACGCGCAGTTGCCGGCCGAACCGCTGCCAAGAATAGTGATTGCCGCTCCCACGACGCGCGCGAGCATAGGCGACCGCTGCACCGGTCACAAGCGCGAAGTTTGATCCTCGCCGCGACCGGTCGCATCCGGCGCGGACGCCGCTGGTATTGGATCTGGCATCGGTGACTGGCGAGAGCGAGCTTGGGTGTTGAAAGGCCAGAACCTCAGCGCGGACCAAACCGCGAGCGTGTCCCGGCGCTGAAGCAAAAGCGGCGCTTCCTTTCGGAAACGCCGCTCGCGCCATCGGTGTCTGGCTTCACACCGCCTTGTTGCCGCGCTCGTCGGTGCGGATGCGGATGGCTTCCTCGACGGGCAGCACGAAGATCTTGCCGTCGCCGATCTTGCCGGTGCGGGCGCTCTTGACGATGGCCGCGATCGCCGGCTCGACCATCTCGTCAGCGACCACCAGGTCAATCTTCAACTTCGGCAGGAAATCCACGGTGTATTCGCTGCCGCGGTAGATTTCGGTGTGGCCCTTTTGCCGACCGAAGCCCTTCGCCTCCGTGACCGTCAGCCCCGCGACCCCCACTTCGGCGAGGGCCGACTTCACTTCCTCCAGTTTGAACGGCTTGATGATGACTTCGATTTTCTTCATGCGCGTTGTTCCTTCGCTGGCTTGAAATGCCTACCGTGCCTTGTAGCCTTCCCCGGCACGCTCTGCAATGTCAAACCGCGAAGTTGCCTACGAAGCCCCTTTTCCGGCGCCAGCTTCACACCGCCTTGTTGCCGCGCTCGTCGGTGCGGATGCGGATGGCTTCCTCAACGGGCAGCACGAATATCTTGCCGTCGCCGATTTTGCCGGTGCGGGCGCTCTTGAGGATGGCGGCGATGGCTGATTCCACCTGCGCATCGGTCACGACCACGTCCATCTTGATCTTCGGCAGGAAATCCACCGTGTATTCGCTGCCGCGATAGATCTCCGTGTGGCCTTTCTGCCGGCCGAAGCCTTTCACTTCGGTCACGGTCATGCCCTCGACGCCGACTTCGGCGAGCGCGGCCTTCACTTCTTCGAGTTTGAACGGCTTGATGATGGCTTCGATTTTCTTCATGGCACGTCTCCCATTGGATGGAACCGTTCAGATCAGATTGTAACCCTCCTCACCGTGGTCGGTGATGTCTAGACCCAGGCGTTCGTCCTCCGGCGCCGGACGCAAGCCCACCACAGCCTTGACGATGAAGGCGATGATCGTCGTGCCAATGACCGCCATCAGGATCGTCAGACCGATCGCTTTTAGTTGTTCGATCCACAAGCTGTGGCCAACGAGGCTCTTGAGGTTGTTGCCGAGGTTGGCGTTGGCTTCCAGCTTGGCCAGCAGTCCGGTCAGGAACGCGCCCAGTGTGCCGCCGACGCCATGGACGCCAAAGGTGTCCAGCGCGTCGTCGTAGCCGAGCCATGCCTTGAGTTTCCAGCACGCGAAGAACGGGACCAAACCCGCCGCGACACCGATGAGGACAGCGCCGTTGGTGTTGACAAAACCGCACGCCGGAGTGACGACCACCAAGCCTGCCACCGCGCCGGAGCAGAAACCGAGCACACTCGGCTTGCCGCGGAACACCCACTCCGCCATGGGCCACACGAAGCTCGCGATCGCCGCGGCCAGCGTCGTGGCCACGAAAGCGTTGGCCGCGATGCCGTCGGCGGCCAGGGCGCTGCCGGCATTAAACCCATACCAACCCACCCACAGCATGCCGGTGCCGATCATGGTCAACACCATGCTGTGCGGCGGCATGAGCTCCTTGGGAAAGCCCAGGCGCTTGCCCAGGATCAAGCAGAGCACCAGCGCGGACCAGCCCGAGGACATGTGCACCACGGTGCCTCCGGCGAAATCCAGCGCCTTGATCTTGGCGTTGGGATTGAGCGGCCCGCACATCAAGCCGTCCGCCGCCCAGACCATGTGGGCCAGCGGGAAATACACCAGAAACATCCAGCCCAGCATGAAGAGCATGAGAGCGGAGAATTTCATGCGCTCGGCAATGGCGCCCACGATCAACGCGGGGGTGATGATGGCAAAGGTGAGCTGGAACATGGCCCACACGTTGTTGCTGATCCAGTTGCTCCCCTGCCCGACCTCGCCGCCGTTGACGCCCTTGAGGAAAAGGTAGTCAAACCCGCCGATGAACGGATTGCCCGGGGCAAACGTCAGGCTGTATCCGCAAATAAACCACAACACGGTGGACAGGCCGGCGATGCCCAGGCATTGCGCCATGACGGAAAGCACATTCTTGCGCCGCACCAGGCCGCCGTAGAACAGGGCCAGGCCCGGCAGCGTCATGAACAACACCAGGGCCGTCGAGGTCATCTGCCAGGCATTGTGGCCCGGCCCCGGGCCGGGGATTTTGGAGGGCGCATTGGTGTTTTCCACCCGCGCCACGTTGTTCATGTAGGCCTCCAGATCCGCAATGCGCTCCGCCAGCGAGCGCTCGGGCGCCGGGGCGGCGTCCGCCGCCCTCAGAGCCGTGCCGCCGCCGAGCGCCATCCAGGTCATCAAACTCAGAAGCAGAAAAATCTTTTTCATAATTTCGCTTTAGAAAGGGTTAACGTTTAAGATTCTTGGGTTCATCTTGCCGGCCATCGCTTCATCCCTTACACCGCCTGCTGCCCCCGTTCTTCGGTGCGGATGCGGATGGCTTCATCTATGGTGGTGATGAAGATTTTGCCGTCTCCGATCTTGCCCGTCTTGGCGGACTTCAGAATGGCCCCCACTGCCGCCTCGCACTGACTGTCGGCCACCACCACCTCCACTTTGATTTTGGGAAGGAAATCCACCGTGTACTCGCTGCCGCGGTAGATTTCGGTGTGCCCTTTCTGCCGGCCAAATCCCTTGACCTCGGTCACCGTCATACCCTCGATGCCCAAGTCACTCAGGGCATCTTTGACATCGTCCAATTTGAACGGTTTTATGATGGCTTCGATTTTCTTCATGTTCGCCTGTGCGTTCACCGCGTTGATTGCTATTGCCACGATGCATCCACCTCAGGCAGATGCCCGACTTAACGTGCGGGCCATAGAGCACCGGCCATGCCAAGGGAAAAAACGAGCCGTCAAATATTTATAAAGTGTTTATCTTTAACAACTTACAGACATAAATCCGACGGCTTAAAAACTGGCTTTTTTTGACCACCCTGCTCGAAACCGTGCAGGTGAAAAAGTTTGTACCCAACGGACCAATTACCGGGATGTTCAGGAAATACCCGGTGCGCGGGAAGAAGTCCAACGCTGTGCGTGCCGGCAAAAAAATGGAGGGCCGACGCGAGCGCCGGCCCTCCTTCAAGCAGGGTAGTGATTAATCTTTCTCGGAGGCCAGCTCCTCGTTGGTCAGCGCATTGTAGATTTTGAACTGCTCGGCGTGGAAGCTGGGATCGGCACGGAAGCTGAGCCGGCCGAAATACTTTTTCTCCATCTCGATGATGAGCTTCTCGTCCTCCTTGCGCAGGCGTTCGAGGACGGTGGGGTGCACCACGATGCGGAGCTGGAAGTCCGATTCATCGCGGGGCCGTTTCTTGAGGATCTCGGCCAGGCGCCGCTGGATTTCGACGCTCATGGAGAGGGCGCTTTTGACCTTGCCGCGGCCTTTGCAGTAGGGGCAGTCGTCAAACACCGAGGCCCGCACACTCTCCGAATGCCGCTGGCGCGTCATCTCCATCAAGCCCAGTTGGGAGATGGGCAGGATATGGGTTTTGGCGCGGTCGCGTTTGAGACATTCCAGCATTTTGCGGTACACGGCCTGGCGGTCGCGGGGATGGCGCATGTCAATGAAGTCCAGCACGATGAGGCCGCCGATGTTGCGCAGGCGCAACTGCCGGCAGATTTCCTCGGCGGCTTCGAGGTTGACCTTGAGGATGGTGGACTCCTGGTCCTTGGTGCCCTTGTGGCGGCCGGGGTTGACGTCAATGGCCACCAGGGCCTCCGTTTCGTCAATGACCAGGTGTCCGCCGCTCTTGAGGGTGACCTGGCGCGAGAAGGCCTGCTCGAGCTGCGGGGTGATGTTGAACTTGTCAAAGATGGGCGTGCTCTCGGTGTACAACTTGACCTTGCTGACGGAGCGTTTGGAGATGCGGCCGATCATCTGCTTCATGCGTTCGCACGCCGCCGCGTTGTCCACCACAATGCGCTCCACGTCCTCGGTGAGGAAGTCCCGCACGGTGCGCTCGATCAGGTCCGGCTCCTTGAACACGCAGGCGGGGGCCGGCAGGGTGCGGATGCGCTCCTGGATGCCGGCCCATTCTTCGAGCAACAGCGCCAGGTCGCGCACGAAGTAGCGGGCCTGCTGTCCCTCGCCCACCGTGCGGATGATGACCCCCATGCCGTCGGGGATATGCAGGTTGCGGAGGATTTTTTTCAACCGCTGGCGTTCTTCGTGGTTTTCGATTTTGCGGGAGATGCCCGACTGCTCGGAGTTGGGCAGCAGGACCAGATAACGGCCGGGCAGGACCAGGTTGGTGGTCACGCGCGGCCCCTTGGTGCCGATCGGCCCCTTAGTCACCTGCACGATGATGTCGGAGCCGGGCGGGTAAACGCGGGGGATGTCCTTCTGGGTGATTTTGGGCTTCTCGCGCTCGCGGCGGCGGCCGGTGTCGCGCTCGACGACTTCCACGCTGCTGTCAAAATTGCTGGGCACGATGTCCCAGTAATGCAGGAAGGCGTTTTTCTCATAGCCAATGTCCACAAAGGCCGCCTTGAGGCCGTCCTCGAGGTTGCGCACCTTGCCCTTGTAGATGCTGCCGGCCATGCGCTCCTCGGTGGTGCGCTCGATGGTGAACTCCTCCAGCCGCCCGGCTTCGAGCACAGCCACGCGGGTTTCCAGCGACTCGACGTTGATGATGACCTCCTTGTGGCTGCGCTGGACGGGGCGGATGAGGCGTTTGACCTTGGTGATGACCTTGTTGGCGGCATGCTTGATGGACTCCACCAGGCCCTTGGGTTTTTCCTCAATTTCCACCGGCTGGTAGGTGTCCTCGGTGACCTCGGCCGGGGTGTCCAGATTGGGGGCGCGAAACTCCTGGCTGCGCCCGCCCTCGGTGGGCGGGGCTTCCGGCGCGGGGGCGGGGGGAGCGTCCGGCGGGAGGCCGGCGGCCAGGTTTTCCGCGCGTTGAATTTCCGCCTCATGGCGGCGGCGGTCATAGATGGATTCCACCTCATTTTTGGTGCCCAGGGCTTCGGCGCGGGCTTCCTGCGCGGCGCGCTCGACCTTGGGGGAAGGAGGCTTCAATCCGCCGGTGGGGCGGAAGCGCATGCCGCCACGGCGGCGGCCAAAAGAACGACCAGTTTCACTCATACCATTAGTCCCTTCGATAGAGGTACACGTTGTGCAACAAGCCCAGTCCCAGCAGTGTGCAAAGCACCGAGCTGCCGCCATAACTGAGCAGCGGGAGGGGCACACCGGTGACGGGCAGGATGCGAATGTTCATGCCGATGTTGATGAAGACCTGGCTGAAGAGCAGTACCACAATGCCCACCGCCAGCAGCTTGCCGAGGCGATCCCGGGCCAGGGCGGCGGTCCGCAGACCGCACCCCAGCACCACGCCATACAAGCCCACCACCAACGCACTTCCCAAAAAGCCCTTCTCCTCGGCGATGACAGAGAAGATGAAGTCGTTGTGAGCCACACCGCGCGGCAGGTATCCCAGGGCGATCTGGGCCCCCTGCCGCCAGCCTTTGCCGGCCAAACCACCCGAGCCGACGGAAATGAGCGCCTGCCGCGAGCAGTATTCGTCATTCTGTTGTTGCAGACGCAGGCGCTGCAACTCCGCCGCCGTGGCCTGCGGCGGAGCAAAACGGGTATAATCCAAACCAAAAAACACGAGCAAGCGGCGCCGCTGGTAATCCTCCAATTTCAACCGCCAGTTGGGCGGCGCCAGCAAGACATCCACCAACAGCAAACTCACGAGCATGAATCCGGCCAGCCCCAGCCGCACCAGATACCCGGTGGGCGTGCCGGCCACCACCAACATGGCCAGGGTGACGGGCAGCAGGAGGAGGGCCGAGCCGAGATCGGGTTCACGCAGGATCAATACAAACGGCAGGGCCATCAGCCCCAGCGCGGTCCAGAAAGTGCGCGTTTGCCGCAATTCCTCCACCGGGCGGCTCAGGTAATGCGCCAGGGCCATGATCAATGCGAGCTTGGCGAATTCGGAGGGCTGGATTTGCACCGGCCCCAGATCAATCCAGCGCATGGCGCCCCAACCGTGGCTGGTGCCAATGCCGGGGATGAGCACCAGAATCAGCAACAGAATACAGGCCCAATAGGCCACCAGCGCGAAGCGCAGCAACCGCGGATAGGGCACCGCACAAGCGGCGATGCCCAAACCCGCGCCCAGGGCGCACCAGACGGCCTGCTTGAAGTGGTGCTGCTGATAAAAGGGCAGGCTGCGCAAGGCTTCGCTGCCGAGGGTGGCGCTGTAAATGAAGGCCAGCCCCATGACCATCAACAGCCCCACGGCCCCCAACAACAGCCAGTCCACCACCGGCTGGCGCTCATTCAAGATGGAGAGGGGCGATTTCATTGGGCAGAGTGCATGGCCAGGGGCGCCGGCCGCTGCCGGTCCCGCAGGGCTTTGAAGATTTGCGCGGCCACCGGCGCGCAGGTGAATCCGCCGGAGGCGCCGCTTTCCACCATGACCACCACCGCATACTGCGGGTGCTCATACGGGCCAAAAGCCACAAACCAGGTGATTTTGTCCACCACCCGCCGACCTTGTTTGACTTCCGCCGTGCCGGTTTTGCCGCCGATGCGGAAACCGGGCACCGCGGCCCGGCGGCCGGTGGCATCGGGGTCTTCCACATCGGCCAGCATGGCATCGCGCACAAGCTCCAGATGGCGGGGGTGGACGCCCAGCTCGCCCCGCAGGCGCGGGGGGTATTCCACCACGTTCTGGCCCAGGCCGGTGATCTCCATGGGCTCCACCCGCTGCACCAGGCGGGGATACAGGACGCGCCCGCCATTGGCAATGGCCGCCGTCATGACCGCCATCTGGACGGGGTTGACGGCGAGGTAGCCCTGGCCGATGCACAGGTTGGCGGTATCGCCCTCGCTCCACACCACGCCGCGGGCGCGGCGCTGCTGCATCCATTCGCGCGTGGGGAAAAAGCCGGGATCATTCTGGCCGGTGGGCAAATCCACCGGTTCCCCCAAATGGAGCCGCTGGCCCACCCGCAGGAGGGCCTCCAGCCCGGCGCGCAGGCCATAGTGGATGAAGTAATCATTGCTCGAAAGTTTGAAGGCGCGGCGGAAGTCATACGGGCCGGGCGGCGCGGTGTCGCCAATGCGCGTGTCACCCACCTGCGCATAGCCTTTGCCCTGGTAGATTTCCTGGGGGTCCAGCACCCCGGCCTCGAGGGCGGCCAGGGCGGTGATGATTTTGAAGATAGAGCCGGGGGGGTAACGCTCCTGGGTGGCGCGGTTGATGAACGGGCGTTGCTGCGGATCATTCAACTGCTCCATCAACTCCGGGGAAATGGCGGGCAGAAAATCATTCGGGTCATAGGCCGGCGCGGAGGCCAGCACCAGCAGATCGCCCGTGTGCACCTCCATCACCACCACCGCGCCGCGGGTGGGCTGGCCGGTGTCGCGGCCGGCTTCGGCCAGGGCTTTTTCGGCCACGCGCTGCAGTTCCACATCCAGCGTCAGCACCACATTCTGGCCCGGCTCGGCGGGGGTCCAGATGTTCTCGCTCTGGCGATAGCCCAGATAATTGACCAGGACGGACTTCACTCCGGCACGGCCGCGGAGCTGGGCGTCGAACACCCCCTCGATGCCGATGACGCCGCGGTAGTCGGGGAGGCGGAAGTTGAAAAAGGCCTCCTCGCCTTCGAAGGACGAGTTGTCCTTGCGCAGGTACCCGAGCACATGCGCGGCCAGGAGGCCGTGATGATAGACCCGGACGGGTTGCACATCCAAATCCACGCCCACCGGCAGGACGGTGTTTTCCATGAGCCGCGCCACCTGATTGGAGCTTAAATCGAGGACCGCCGGGAGCGGCAGGGCACGGCGTTGATCGTAATGCGCGTGAAAGGCTGCGGGCGACAACTCGGCCGGCTGGCCCAACAAATAACCAAGGCGGGTCACCACGTTGCTGGCCACCATGTAACGGGCCGCGCGGGCCAGCGTGGCACGCTCCTCCCGCGTCAGGTTCCGATGATATTGGGCGCGCACGCGGGCGGCTTCGTTGGAGACCAGGAGGGCATAGGCCTGGCGGAAGTAGGGACTCAAGGCTTCGAGGTACACGCTGGCGTGGTAGGCCGGCCGGTTTTCCGCCAGCACGCGTCCGTCGCGATCCACAATTTTGCCGCGCACGGCCGGAATGCGGACCGTGCGAAAAGACTGGGCCACCTGCTCCTCGGCGTACTTCTTGCCGGCGACAATTTGCACGTACCAGAGGCCGCCGAGCAAAACGAGCAGGCCGGCGGCCATCACGCCCGCCAGCGCCTGCAAGGGCCGGTCACCCTGATGCAAATTTTCCAGCAATGCCATGCTTAATAACGTCCGCGCACAATTTCCCGCTCGGGGGCAAAACCGCCCGGGCCCGCCGCCGGATAGGTTACGGCGCCCAGCAGCCGGTCCAGCGCCCGAAACAACAAGGGCGTCATTGCGCCGCCGGCCACGGCCATGAACAGCCACGGCCAGAGGGAGGCCCAGCCCACCAGCGGATCATAACCGAAGGTCAGCAGCAGCAAGACCTGCAGCAGGGGCGCCGCCGCGCTGGCGGCCAGCCCGAGGGTCACCTGGGCAAAGGTTTCCTTGCGCAGGATCACCTCGCGATGACGCAGCACGGCCATGCCAATCAACAACAACGGCACGGACGTGCTCCCCGGGGGGTTGCAGGACAGGGCATCCGCCCCCAGCCCCCCGGCCAGGGCCAGCAACGCCAGCCAGCCCGGCCCGCAATTCAGGGCCGCATAAACCATCAATGGCGGCAAAAAACTGACTTGCGCGCCCAGCCATCGCTGCGGCCAGTCCATGGCGCAGGGCAGAAAAGCCAGGGCCCAGGCGGCGGCCAGCAACAGGAGATGCGGGAGCCATTTCATGGAATTAACACCCATACCTCCTCCAGCGCACTAAAATTTACCGCCACGCGCACCCGCGCCTCGACGTACAGGCCGTCCACCAGCCGCCAGTCCGCAATATCCCCAATCGGAATGCCCGGCGGGAAGATCCCCCCCAGGCCGCTGGTGATGACCCGCTGGCCGGGTTTAAGCTCGGTCTGCCGGGACAGGTAGGCCAGCTCCACAAACTGGTTTTTCCAGGAAGCCGAGGCGCCGGGCAGGACAATGCCGGAGTCCTGGGCCTCCGGCACCAGGGCGGCCACGCGGCATTTGGGGTCACCGAGCAAGACCACGAGGGAGCGATGCTCGGCGCACTCATGCAAGCGGCCGACCAGGCCCTCGGGGGTGACCACCGGATAATTGGGGCGGAGGCCGTCGGCCAGGCCGGCGTCAATGTGCATGGCGCGCCACCAGTTGGCGGGGTCACGGCCAATGACCCGCACGAGTTTCATCTTCCAGGGGGCCTGGGCCTTCCAGCCGAGATGGCGGCGGAGGGCTTCGTTTTCGCGCCACCATTCGGCGGCCTGATGCTGGCGGAGCCGGAGCTCCTGGATCTCCCGGCGCAAGCGCTCGTTTTCGGCAAGCAGCTCCGCCTTGGGGACGGTCAGCGCTCCGGCCTTGTCGGCCAGGCGTCCGGAGGATTGGGAGAGGCCGAAGAGCGGAAGGAAGAGGGCCGCCAGGCCTTGTTTCAGGCGGGCGGCGGCGCGCTCCGGCAGGCCGAGCACGAGGAGGCCCGCCAGTGCGGCTGCGCCCAAAATCCACCAATGTTGTTTGCGTAACATTTCGCCGCCACGTTGTTGCGTGGTGGCGAACGCCGCGCCAGGGCATTAACCTCTGGGCTGCGAAGTAACCCGCTTCAAGAACTCCATTTCCTGCAACACCCGGCCGGTGCCTTCGGCCACGGCGGTGAGGGGGTCGTCGGCGATGTGCACCGGCAGGCCGGTCTCCTCGGAGATCAGCCGGTCAATGCCGCGCAACAGCGCGCCGCCGCCCGCCACCACGATGCCGCGGTCCACCAGATCGGCGGACAATTCCGGCGGGCATCGTTCCAGCGTGATGCGCACGGACTCCAAAATCTGGGAAAGCGGTTCCTGCAATGCCTCGCGAATTTCCTCGGACCGGATGGTAATGGTCTTCGGCAACCCGGCGCCGAGATCGCGACCTTTAACTTCCATGGTTAATTCCTGCTCCAGCGGAAAGGCCGAACCAATGCGAATTTTGATTTCTTCCGCGGTGCGTTCGCCAATCATGAGGTTGTAGGTGCGCTTCATGTGCGCGACAATGGTTTCGTCGAACTCGTCTCCGCCCACCCGCAGGCTGCGGCTATAGACGATGCCGGAGAGGGAGATGATGGCGATTTCACAAGTGCCGCCACCAATGTCCACAATCATATTGCCGGCCGGCTCATGCACGGGCATGCCCACGCCGATGGCCGAAGCCATGGGTTGCTCAATGAGATACACCTCGCGGGCGCCGGCATGCATGGCCGAATCGCGCACGGCTCTTTTTTCCACCTCGGTGATGCCCGAAGGCACGGCCACCACCACCCGGGGGGCGATCAGCTTGCGGTAATGCACTTTTTGAATGAAATGCCGCAGCATCGCCTCGGTGATCTCAAACTCCGCGATCACCCCGTCCTTCATGGGGCGGATGGCCACCAGATTCACCGGTGTGCGCCCGATCATGCGCTTGGCCTCTTCTCCCACGGCCACCACGTTGGTGGTGCCGGCTTGAATGGCCACGACGCTCGGCTCCCGGAGCACGATCCCGCGATCCCGCACGTACACCAGGGTGTTTGCCGTGCCCAGGTCTATGCCGATGTCGTTGGAGAACAGGCTCTTTAGTTGCGCCAACATGTGCGTGTACCCGACAACGCTCAGCGGTCTATTAAGCGGGCTGTCCCCCCAAAGGTCAAGCGGTTAAACAGGCTCCGGGCGGAAAATCTCCCTGCGTTGGCCTGGTCCGGCAGGTCAAGGGCGCGAAAGGGCATTCAACCGGCGCCCACGCCCCGGGTCATGCCAGCGGGACCACCGCAGACCAAAAGTCCGCCTGATAGGCAGCGCGCAATGCCGCCAGGGCGTTTTCCGCCGCGGCCGGGCCGGGCATCAAGGCAAAGGTGGTGGAGCCGCTGCCGCTCATAAGGGCGGCGATGGCACCCTGACCGCGCAGAAAATCCTGAAACCATTGCAGCAGGGGATATTTGCGCAGCACCGGCGCCTCCAGCGCGTTGTAGAAATGGGGCGCAGCTTCAAGCAAACTGCCCTTCTGAAGAACTTGCGCCAAAGCCCGGGCGCGGCCGGGACGGCCGTTCAAGGCCTCGGGGAATTCGGCCAGGGCGCGATAGGCCCAGGCCGTGGAAACGCCAAAGCCGGGGTGAACCAGGAGAACCGCCCCATTTTTCATGGCGGTCAACTCCGGCAGCGGCTCCAGTTGCTCGCCGCGGCCAAAAGCAAGCGCCGGCCGGTCTTGGAGGAAAAAGGGCACATCCGAGCCTAAAGTGGCCGCCAATTCATGCAACTGGGCAGGGGTCAAGGGGCGGTGGTGCATCTCATTCAGGGCCTGCAGGGTCACGGCGGCGTTGGCACTGCCCGCCCCGAGGCCGGCGGCCAGCGGGAGATTTTTTTCCAGGTGGATGCGTACCGCGGGCGGCAGGCCGGTGGTGGCGAAGAAGCTTTGAGCGGCCCGATACACGAGATTCTCCGGGCCGGTGGGCAATCCGGGATGCGTGCAGGTCAGCACGATGCCGGAGCCGCCCGCCGCCGGTTCAAACTCAAGGCGATCATGCAACGGCAGCGGAAAAAAGAGCGTCTCCAGCTCGTGAAATCCATCCGGGCGACGGCCCAGAATGTTCAATAAAAGATTGATTTTACAGGGGGATGATCGCTCCAGGCGGTTCATGGGCATAAAAAAAGCGCCAACGCGAGGTTGGCGCCCTGGCATCAGGCACCCTTAATTATCAAACACCCGGAAACGGCTGCCCGGGACGAAGGGGATGACATCGCCGCCGGCAAAGCCCAGGGAGGTGTCGGGGGCAAAAGTCTGATCTTCGATCAAGTTGGGCCGGTAGGTATCCGGGTACACCGGCTTGGCCGAAAACTTGTGCGTCAACACAGGCTCATAGCTCGGGAAGGGGAAGGTGATGATTTCGTAGATGCCAATGCCGGTGCGGGCGAGGGTGCGATTCATGCCGCGAATGAAACCCGTGGTGTAGGCCGATTCCGGGCTGTCAAAAAGCGCGGTTTGCTCCACCGAGCGGCGCAGCTCGCCCAGCCGCAGAAACTCCGTGGCGTTGTTCATGCCCCGGCCCAGTTTTTTCTCCGGACCCGCACAGCCTGCGCCCAGCCCCGCCACCAGGATGGCGAGGCCCAACCAGCAAATGACATTACACATAAGCGATGCGTCAAATTAAACCGGTGCCGCCGCATTTGTAAAGCGCAACTTCACGTTACCGCTGGCCATAGTAAGCCGTCGGCCCGTGCTTGCGCAGGAAGTGTTTGTCCAGCAGGGCCTGGGGGATGGCCTGGCTGTCCGGATTTACGCGGTAGGTGTTGATGGCCATCATGGCCACTTTTTCCAGGATGAAGGCATTTTCCAGCGCCTTCTCGGTGGTCGGCCCCCACGCAAACGGCCCGTGGCCCACCACCAACACCGCCGGGATTTGGTCCGGGTTCAGGTGGCGGGTGCGGAAGGTTTCCTCGATGACTTTGCCGGTGTTCAGCTCGTAATCGGCGGCGATTTCCTCCGGCGTGAGCTGACGGGTGAGCGGCACCGTGCCGTAAAAGGTGTCGGCATGGGTGGTGCCGAGGCAGGGCAAATCACGCCCGGCCTGCGCAAAGGCGGTGGCATAGACGCTATGGGCGTGCACCACCCCGCCAATCGAGGGAAACGCGCGGTACAAATGCAGATGCGTGGCGGTGTCCGAAGAGGGGCGCGCCCTGCCTTCGACCACTTCGCCCGTGGCCAGGGAGAGCACCACGATGTCCTCGACGCGCAATTTGTTGTAGGGCACGCCGCTGGGTTTGATGGCGACGACGCCCGCGCTGCGGTCAATGCCGCTGGCGTTGCCCCAGCTCAGGATCACCAAGTCATTTTCGATCAGACCTTGATTGGCCCGCCAGACCCGTTCTTTGAGTTGCTCAAAAGCCATGTGCTTGCTCCATGCTCAAGTTCACTGCGGCCACCTTAACGGGTGGCGTCCCGAATGTTCAACAATTCTTTCATCACCCCGGCCAGATCCGCCTGCGTGCCGCGCACGCCAAAGGCATCGTGCAGCCGGCGGTAAAGCTGATAAAGCCGCTCGTACACCGCCTGATTTTCCGGAATCGGCTGGAAGGATTGGGCCTTGACGCCGGTCATGGCCTGCGCCGCCGCGGCAAAGTTTTCGTGTCCGCCGGCGGCCTTGCCGGCCACCACGGCGCCCGCCATGGCCGCGCCCAGCGCGCAGGTCTGGTCGCTGCGCGAAATTTGCATCGGTCGGCCGAGCACATCGGCATAGATTTGCATGACCAGGGGGTTTTTGGCCGCAATGCCGCCGCAATTGACGACGCGCTCGACCTTCACGCCGTACTCCTCAAAGCGTTCGATGATGCGCCGGGCGCCGTAGGCGGTGGACTCAATGAGCGCGCGGTAAATCTCGGCCGGCGTGGAATGCAGCGTCAAGCCAAGGATCAGGCCGGTGAGGCGCTGGTCCACCAGAATGGTGCGATTGCCATTGTGCCAGTCCAGCCCCAGCAACCCGCTCTGGCCGGGCTTGAGCGCCGCTGCGCCTTTCGTGAGCGCCTCATGCGAGCCTTGCCTGGCGCCGCCGGGGGCGATGACATTCACAAACCAGTTGAAGATGTCGCCCACTGCCGACTGGCCGGCTTCCAAACCGTACATGCCCGGCAGCACGGATTCAGGAACGATGCCACACAGCCCCGGGATGTCCGGCAGCACGGTCGCCAAAGGAGAAACCAGGATGTCACAGGTGGAGGTGCCGATGATCTTGACGAGCACGCCCGGCGCGATGCCGGAGCCGACCGCGCCCAGATGCGCGTCAAACGCGCCCACCGCCACCGGGATGCCGGGTTTGAGGCCGAGGCGTTTGGCCCAGGGGCGGGTCAACTGACCGGCGGCGTGGCCCACATGAAAGCACTCGGCAGGCAGGGTCTGGCGCACCCGCACCAGGCGGGAGTCCAAGGCGCCCAGAAACTCCGCATCGGGATAACCGCCCCAAGCGCGATGGTACATGGCTTTGTGGCCGGCGGCGCAAACACCGCGTTTTAATTGCTCCGGGGCATCCGTGCCCGTGAGCACCGCGGGAATCCAGTCCGCGCATTCCACCCACGTGTAAGCCGCGTCGAAGACCTCCGGCGCCGTGCGCGCACAATGCAGAATCTTGCTCCAGAACCATTCGCTGGAATAACGCCCGCCGCACTTGGCGAGGAATTGCGGGCGCGACTTTTCCGCGGCGGCGGTGATCTCCTCGGCTTCCGCGTGGCCGGTGTGGTCCTTCCACAGCCAGGCCATGGCGGCGGGGTGGCGGGCAAACTTTTTGCTCATGGCCAGCGGCCGGCCTTTATTATCCACGGGCAGCGGTGTGCTGCCGGTGGTATCCACGCCGATGCCAATGATGCGCTCGGGTTTGAATTCGCGGTCCTTGGCGGCGAGTTTAAGCGCCTGTTTCACGCTGGCCTCCAGCCCGGTGAGATAATCTTCGGGATGTTGCCGGGCCAGGTTGGGGTCCTGGGGATCCAGGATGACCCCCTGCTCGCCCTGCGGGTACACCGTGATGGCGCTGGCCACCTCGCGGCCGGTGGCCGTCTCCACAATCAAGGCGCGCACCGAATTGGTGCCGTAGTCCAGTCCAAGCGTAAAATTTGAGGCCATAAGCGTGCTCTGTTTGGCCCGCGCCCGCTGCGGGCGCGGTAGCGCCAATTTGGAGGAAAGCGGCGCGGTTTGACAACAAAAACCTTTGCCGTCAAATCATGCGACAGTGGCCGGGGAATCAAGGTCCGCCGCTGGGAAATCAACGCCCCTGCGGCCTGGCAACCTGTCCAGCGCAACGCGGGCGGAGCAACAAGCCTATTTCACCTCAAAACGTGATTTGAGGCGATCCAGTTGATCCTCAACGCCGCTGGCCACGGCGATGGAAAGGAAATTGAGCGAACAAATCGCATTAAGATTGGCGTCCTTGTCGCTGGCCGCATCCAGGCGGCCTTTGAAGCAGGCGTTCAGCTCCTGCAGGTCGCGGTAGTAGCGGTCCAGCCCCGCCAGATTCCAATCGGGTGTGCCGCCGGCCTGCTGGACGAAATACTGCTTGATGAGGTACGCCCCGGCCACGCGAAAGAGCGTCTCCTCAATGCTCGCAAAAGGCAGATGAAAATGGGCCAGGCCCTTGAGCTGCGAGGAAATGGGGCAGGCGCTGGTGGCCATGATGAGGCCCAGCAGGGCGCGCAGGCCGGTTTGCACGTCACAATGCTTGGTATAGGTGCGGTCCGGCGTGCGCACCTCCACGCAGGCTTTTTCAAAAGATTTGATGCTGCTGAAGCGGTGGGCAATCTGCTCCAGATCCACCGCGGTGGGACAATAGGGATGGCGGTCGCTGCGCAGGGGGCAGTTGCTGCACTGCTGAAAGTCCAGCCGCGTCCAGGGCGCGTAAGGGCGCGGCGGGTGGGCCGGGGGCATGCCGCGCTCCAGATGCACATCAAATTGATGCACCTCGCCGCTTTGCAGGGTGAAGGTGTAGGTAATGGTCATGTACTCACAGGCTCGAACACGGCGGCAAACCGCGGCTTGAGCCGGGCCAGGGCTTCATCCAGCGAGCAGGACACGGCGGCCGAAAGGAAGTTCAGCGCAATGATCGCCGCAAGGTTCGAGTCCTGGCGGTTGGCGGCGCGCAGGCGGGCTTCGAAGTCGGTGTTGACGAGGCGTAAATCTTCGTAGAGCTGCCGCAGGTTTTTTAATTCCAGATCCGGCTGGCCCCCGGCTTTTTGCACGAAGTACTGCTGCAACAGATGGGCCGCCACCGCCCGGAAGAGGGTCTCCTCGGCGTTGGCAAAAGGCAGATGATAGTAACTGAGGGCCTTGAGCCGGCTGGTGATGGGACAACCGCTGGAGGCCATCACCAGCCCCAGCAACGCCCGCAACCCCGTCTGCACATCGCAATATTTTACGTACGTCCGCTCCGGCGTGCGCACCTCCACCGTGACCGAGTCGAGCGCATGCACGGCCTGAAAACGCTCGGTGATTTCCTGCAAATCCAGCGCCACCGGACAATGGGGATGGGTCTCACGGCGCAGGGGGCAGTTGCGGCATTGATGAAACTCCAGGGCCGTCCAGGCGGGGGGAGGCTTGGCCGGATCGGCCTGGGCGCATGGACGATCCACGTTCACCGTGAAACGATGGGTGTGCCCATCGCTCATCGTGAAGGTGTATTCGACGTTCATGCGACTCTCTTAGTTAACCCCACCTCAGGCACATTGACAAGCCGCACCTGAGCAGCCACACCGGGCCGCCCGCGGCCGTGCCGGGCGGGCGGCCGCCAGCCAGTGCAGGGCCTGATGCCGCCCCACCCGCCGGCTTTGGGCGATGGCCTGCGTGATAAACTGCTTGGCCTGCCCCACCGCCTCCACCAGCGGCAGGCCCTGTGCCAGACCGGCGGTGATGGCCGCAGAGTAGGTGCAGCCGGTGCCGTGGGTGGAGACGCGGGGCACCCGTGGCGCCTCCAAGAGCCATTCACTGCGCCCGTCCCACAAAACATCCACGGCCACTTTCAATCCGCGCAGATGCCCCCCCTTGAGAAGCACCGCGCAGCCGTGCCGGGCGTGCAGCACCCGCGCCACCGCCCGCAAATCCTCCACTGATTGCACCGTCCGCCCCGACAGCGCGGCCGCCTCGGGCGCATTGGGCGTGATGACCTGCGCCAGGGGCAGCAACCGTTCTTGCAAGGCGCGGACGGCCTCCGGGCGCAGCAGCGCCGCGCCGGAAGTGGCCAGCATCACCGGGTCCACCACCAGCGGCGGACGCCTTTTTAACGATACCAAAAACTCCGCCACCTCTTGAATCAGAAGACGGGAATAGAGCATGCCGGTCTTGAGGGCGGCCGGCGGCAGCTCGGCAAAGACGGCTTCAAGCTGTTGCCGCAAAAAAGCTGCAGAGACAGAATGAACGGCTTTGACTTCACGAGGATTTTGGGCGGTCAGGCAGGTGAGGGCGGAGGTGCCATGCACGCCCAAGGCCGCAAAGGTATGCAGATCGGCCTGAATGCCGGCGCCGCCGCCGCTGTCCGAGCCGGCAATAGTCAGAGCCACCGGCACACGATTTGGTGCAGTCATGGGCGCAAGATAAGCGCGCCCAGCCTCGCCGGCAAGCGCCGGAAAACCGGAGTGGATTTGCCCGTGCCGATGGTTTAGAGTGGGGAAGATGCCTCCCAACTTGAGCATCGGGTTGATTACAATGGCGCTGGCGGCCACGGTTTATGCCGCGTTGGGCCAGCGGGCCTCGGCGTTTCTAAACCGTCCGCCGGAGTGGTATCAGACTGAGGCAGCAGCCGAAGTGGCCGCCAATATCCTGTCGCATCAATCGCCTTTGGGCGGCTGGCCCAAGAACACGGCCACCGCCGCCAAAAAATACACGGGCAAACCGGAAAATCTGAAGCCCACTTTTGACAATGGCGCCACCACGGATGAACTGCGTTTCCTGGCGCGGATGGTCAATGCCACCGGCGAGGCGCAATACCGCCAGGCCTTTGAGCGCGGTTTCGACTACATCCTCAAAGCCCAGTATCCCACCGGCGGCTGGCCGCAGTTTTATCCGCCCGGCCCGCAGTACCACCGCCACATTACGTTTAATGATCAGGCCATGGTGCGGCTGATGGAGTTTTTGCGGGAAACCTGGACCTCCCCGGTGTACCGTTTTTTGGAT
Source organism: Verrucomicrobiia bacterium (assembly GCA_026414565.1). NCBI lineage: Bacteria > Pseudomonadati > Verrucomicrobiota > Verrucomicrobiia > Verrucomicrobiia bacterium. Next base: position 197,287 of record JAOAIT010000055.1, on the reverse strand, counting down.
GAAACCCGCCGGCAGGCGGCGCGCGCCGCTTTCGACCGCGGCATTGCGTGCATCCTGAAATGCCAGGTGCGCGTGCAGGGCGAGCTGACCGCCTGGTGCGCCCAACACGACGAGGTGGACTTCCAGCCGCGGCCGGCGCGCACTTTTGAGCCGGTGTCCCTGAGCGGGTGCGAGTCGGTGGGCCTGGTGCGGCTGCTGATGAGTCTGGAGCAGCCGGCACCCGAGGTGGTGCAGGCGGTGGAGGCCGCGGTGGCCTGGCTGAACAAGGTGCAACTGCGCGGCCTCAAAGTGGTGGAAATCAAAGACGCGGCACAACCCGGGGGGCGGGACCGCGTGGTGCAGGCCGATCCGGCGGCGCCGCCGTTGTGGGCGCGCTTCTACGAAATCGGGACCAACCGACCCATTTTTTGTGATCGCGACGGCGTGGTGAAATATGCATTGGCGGAGATTGGCCACGAGCGGCGCAACGGGTACGCGTGGTACGGGACCTGGCCGCAAAAACTTTTGCAAGAGGAGTATCCCGCCTGGAAAAAACGGCTGAAGCAATAAGCCGCCCGATTGACCAGGACGCCAGCCGGCGGCATCCCCTGCTCAGCGGGCAGGCGGGGGTGAGGTGGTTGAGCTTTCCGCATTTTTCCGGCGCAAGGCCTCCTCCCTTTGCGCGGCGGTGAGCTGGGATTTCAAGGCCTCCCAATCGGCCACCGCGGCCGGGTCGCCATGCTCGGCCGCCGCCATGAGCCAACGGGCGGCCTCCACCAAATCCTGGGAGACACCCCAGCCTTCCCAATACCAGAGGCCGATTTGATGCTGGGCCTGGATCAGGCCCTGCAGCGCCGCCTTCAAACACCACTGGGCGGCCTGGGCGGCGTCTTTGTGGGTGCCGCTGCCGGTCTCGTAACACCGGCTCACTTCATACTGGGCCACCGCCTGGCCGGCCTGGGCCGCCTGCATGAATAATGCAAAAGCCCGGCGCTCATCCGCCGCCACTCCGCGACCACTTTGAAAACAGGCCGCCAGGCTCACCAGGCCCGGCGGATAGTTTTGGGCGGCGGCAGCCTGAAACCATTTCACCGCCTCGGTCTCGTTGCGCAGCACGCCCTGGCCGTTTTGGTAGCATACGCCCAGACTCACCATGGCGCGGGCGTCACCCTGCGCGGCGGCCCGGCGAAACCACTCCACGGCCTCCGCGTAGTCCTGTTTCACGCCCTGGCCGTTGGCGTAACAGATGCCCAGGTTGACCTGCCCCACAGGATGTCCCTGCGCTGCGGCCCGGCGAAACCATTGCACGGCCTCGTGGTAGCTTGGCGTCACCCCATCCCCGTTGAAGTAGCAAATGCCGAGGTCCACCTGGGCCTGGGGGTCGCCCTGCTCGGCTGCGGCCTTAAGTCGGAGCACGACCACGTCTTTGATTTCAGCTTCCTCCGCCGGGGAAGGCTCGGGCCGGGGATGGGCGGCGGGGCGTGGCGCCCGGCCCAAGGCCCGCAGAACGGCCTCCCGTGCCTGCCAGAAACCGAGCCAAAACCATCGCATCAAGCCCATGGGCAATCTCGGGTGATTTCGGGGAGCTTCGGCGTCCCCTGTGTGTGCTTTCAGGCACCTTGCTCAAGCGTCACGCTCATCCCCCCCGTGGCAGCGTGCCAGGCCGGGCCCTGCGCCGGAGCGTTGGGCCGGGCGGCCTATCCCCACAGCCGGCTCAGGAGGATTAAAACCAGCAGGATGGCCACCGCCCACCAATACCAGGCAATGCCGCGCGGACGCACCTTGGACTCCTGCTGCTGGCCGAATTCTTCCTTGATGTAGGCATCGTAATCGAACTCGTCGTCCGGGATGCCCAGCCGCTGGGCCTGGGCGCGGTCACTCCAGCCGGTCTGCTCGTCCGAGCCACATTCCGGACAGGCGGCAGCCCCCGGAGGGACCACCGCCCCGCATTGGGGGCATATTTCCGGGGCCATGATGCGGGGCCGGCGCTCAGCCCATGCCGGCGTATTCCTCCTCGGTGCTCAGCTTGATGCCCATCATGATGTAATCGTGGGCGTTGGCCTGCATGTCCTTGACGTACTCCGGCAACGAAAGCAGGTTGCTGAAACCCATGAGGCCGAAGAGCTTCATGGCGCCTTCCTGCGCGCCAAAGAACTCGGCTTCCAGTCGCTCCAGCCCGGCGCGGCGGGCGAGGTCAATGATCTCTGAGATCAGCAGGCGGCCAATCCCCTGCCCCCGTTGTTTGGGGTGCACATAAACATTGATGTGGCCGATGTGACGCTTCCACCCGCCCTGCTCCTGGCGCAGGATGACCACCCCCACCAGTTGTTTGTCCTGCCAGGCCAGCAGCGGGAGGTTTTGATGGAAATCCAGATGTTTGCACCATTGCTTCAGCACCGCGGGGTCATTCAGGCGCTCTTTCAAAAACATCATTTCCTCCTGCGGCAGGGCGTGGAAAAATTCCTGCAGCGCCTTGACCTCGCCGGCCCCCAGAGGCCGCAGGGTGATTTTCAAGCCGGATTTGGTTTTGACTTGTTTGGGGTATTGTTCCAGTGCCGATTCGAGTGACATACAATTATTCCTGATTGGACAGGCGCAGCTCTCCGGCCAAGCCCACGCGATCCTCCGTCAGGCAGCGGCTCAACGCCGCAGGATCAATGCCCCAACGGGCCGCCAGCAGGGGCACGCGCTCGGTGGTGGCCGCCAGGGGATTCTGCCGGTCCCGGCGGGGCCGCGGGGATTCCCCGTAATCGTAACAGGCCAGCTCGAGGTCCAACTCTGCGGGGGTGATCTGGCCTTCATGCCACACCGTCTGGCCGCTCCAGGCGTAGGCCCGCAGGACCTGGCCCTTGTCCACCATCGCCCAGGCGTGGTGATGCAGGGAGCGGTTCATGTTGAAAAATTGCACGTGACCCAGTTTGCGGCTGAGATTGGTGAGGAAGAGGTAGCACTGATCCACATCCACCGCCGGATCCGGCAGCGCCCCGCCCAAGACCAGAATCCACCCGTTGATGGGCGGGGAAACAAACAATTTGCGGTCAAACGTGCGCGCCAGTCCCTCCTCCCAGGAGCAGGGCGTGGCGCGGGTGATGGGGAGGGCCTCAAGCACGGCCGCGGGATAGCGCGTCTTGATGGCCAGCCAGCGGCAGGGGTAATCCCCGGGAAATTGGAAGGACCCGCCCGGCGGTTTGAACGGGTGCAGGAAAAATGCCGGCTCCACCTTCTCGCGGCGTCGCTGCCAGAGGTGGCGCGCCAGCAGGTAGGAGCAGACGGTGCCAAACATGACCACCGTGGCCAACAGCGCCACCACCAGCCAGAACAGCGTTTCATCGCCCTGCGTCATGGGTCGGGCCTCGTGCGGGGGCCACAGGTTCGACGCCTGCGCCCGCCCGGTTGTTCAGCCAAAACCGTAACAGCTTTTGGGCGGCGCTTCAATGCCAAAGCGGGGCTCAGGGCAAAATTTCCACGTGATAATTTATCCGGCCCAGTTGCACCAACTGCCCGTTGATAAGCGGAGCTACTTCTCCTGGTTTGAGCGCGTAATAATTCACCCGCACCATTTCGTTGCGCGCCACGCTCTCCAGCCAGAATCCGCCGCAGGCGTAATAGAACCGGCCCTGGACTTCGCTCACCCCCTGGCTTTCCGGCAGCATGATGGCATTGGAGCGGCTGGTGCCAAAAGTGGCCTCGCTGAACAGCCAGATGGCATCGTGATGGGCCACCGCGGTGTTCATGGGCGTAAAATGAATCGCCCCCCGCCAGGGGGAAGGCGAGGACTCATGCGGGCCGCTCCAAAGCTGAAGATTTTTGATGACCATCTGCCCGGCGGTCATGCCCGGCGCGGGGTGCACTTCCAGATAATATTCCCCCGCCAGGACGAGGGTGGCCCGCCGCAAAATGGGCTCCCATTTCTCCACACTCAGGGGCTGGCCGTCGTAGTTGGAACCGGCCACGCTGCCGGCGTCGCGCAGCATGGGGCGGCCCTCGCGCATTTCCATGATGACATGGACCCGGCTCAGATGCCGGGTGCGTTCATCGTTGGCATGGCTGCGCGGCCAGAACCAGGTCACATAATCGCTGTCCATGCGCGAGCGGCCAATCTTGAAGACGGGCCGGGCCACCAGGTGAATCCCCATGCCTTCGTCCGGGTTGGCGGGATTGAGTTTCAATTTGGTGCCCGTCTGGGCGTTGGTGATGAACAAGCGGGGGATGTACAGCTCCTGGCGCTGGGAGCTTTCTTCCAGCGCGGAAACGCTGAGCTGATAATCCAGCCCCAGCTCCAGCGGCTCATACACTTCCGGCAGCGCCAGGGCCTGGACCGCCGCCCAATCCGCCAGCCGGGACAGCGGGGGCCGCCCCGTGGTTTCCCAAACCGCCTGCAGGTCCGAGCCGTTGGCGCCACGGTTGACGCGGACGCGCTCGGGCGGCAGGGGGTAATGTTCCGGGGCCGGCAGCGGATTGACCCAGATGACCCGGGCGCCGATGTAGTTCTTGACCTGCCCGCCGCTCTTCAGTTTCACCGTGCAGGTCAGCAGGAATTGGCCGGCGGCCGCGGGCACGGCTTTCAGGGCCAGGCGCAACATCTCGCGCCCCGGCAAGGCGGCAAAGGATTCGGTCAACACCTCGCGAAAAGCCCGAGAAAGCAGGCTGATTTCGAGTTGTTCCACCGGCTTGCTGATGAGATTGCGCAGCTCCAGGTGCAGGGTGGCCGGCTCGCCCGCCCACCACGGAGCGGGGAAATTCAGCGCCAGGCTGATGGGCGCCTCCCCCGCCACCCGCGTGCGCGTGGTGTAGGAGGCGGTGGTGAATTGCACCGTTTCGGCAGCGACCCCCTCGGCGCGCACCGCCCCGGTGGATGAAGGTTTGTCCGTGGAAGCGGGCGGGGCGGTGGCGGGACGTGGCGTAGCGGCGTGCGGGGCGTCCGTGCGGGGCGCCGCTTCGCCCACGGCCAAAGGCATGCTGCATTTCCAGCACGAAGCGCTGGTGGCCGGATTGGCACTCCCGCAAGTGCTGCAAATGATAAACATGGGCGCTGGTTGGCCGTCAGGTATCCGCAATTTTCCTGGCCCGGGCGGCATATCCGGGCAGGGCTGGCAGTGTTCACTGTTTTTTTACCACGAAGCGGCGGGCAGGGAAACGCTTATTTTCACACCAGCGGACCCAGGCGCTCCAGGCGGAGGGCGGGGGCCTCGGCACGGCGGGAGGCCGGCAAATCCACGGTGAACTCCGCCACCCAGTCATTCAATCCCTCGGGATCCACGAGCATTTGTTGGATGCGCCAGGCCCGCGGGGCCGGGCTTTGGTCCAGATGGGTGTGCCGGCGATTGCGGGCCTCCGGATCCAGGCGAAGGAGCTGATGTTCCTTGCAGTAATCTTTGTAAAGCGCCTCCAGGCGCTCGGGTGTCCACGGCTGCCCGGCAGCATCCTCGCGGTAAAAGAGCTGTTCCACCGCCGTTTCCGGCTCCCCGCATTGCCAATGACGCAGGAAGTTGAAAATGAGGGTGCGGATTTGCCGTAGAAAGCCCTCGGTGTCGCGGGTGATGTCCGCGGCCGGAGCCTCCGCGCCAGGCAGGACAGGTTCGGTGGCCGCCCGGGCGACAGTTCCTGCGGCCAGCGCCTCCGGGTGCAGCATTTTTTCCCATTCCTCCAGGAGACTGGAGTCCACCTGGCGCAGGAGGGTGCGCAGGTAGGTTTCCATTTCCCACAAGGTTTCGTTTTTGGCCTGATCCGGGACGGTCTGGGTCAGCACTTTGTAAACACTGTGCAGATGGCGCAACAGCAGGCCCTCGACCCGCTGCAGCTCGTAGTCCTTCACATAATCCGCAAACGAGCGGAATTGCTCAAACATCTCGCGCGCGATGGATTTGGGGCGGATGTTCTCCTGTCCCACCCAGGGATGCTTGTCGGCAAAGGCGTTGAAAGTGCTGTAGATGAAATCGCGCAGCGGTTTGGGATGCTCCATTTGCTCCAGCTCGGCCATGCGCTCCTCATAGTCCATGCCTTCCTGCTTCATCTCGGCCAGGCGCTGGGCCTTGAGGCGGTCAAGCTGCCGGCGCAAAATGGGGAGGGGGTCTTCCAGAATGCTTTCGACGAGGGTAAGGACATTGAGGGCGTAATCCGGCGCCTGGGGATCAAGCAGGGGCAGCGTCTCCAGCAGATACAGCGATAGGGTTTGATCCATGCTGAAATCCTCCTGCAAATCCATGCGCACCTGCAGGTAGGAGCCGTCCTCGGTTTTGGGAATGAACTCAATGATGCCGCGCTCCACCAAGGCGCGAAACAATTGCCAGGCCCGGCGGCGATGCTGGGCTTTGGCCCGGGGCGGCTCGTGGCAGTCACGCAGCAGGCGTTGCATGGCGCGGCAACCATCGCCCCGGCGGCTCAAGACTTGCAGAAGCATGCCGTGGCTGACCTGGAAACGCGAGACCAGCCGTTCCGGGGGCGCCGCGATCAACCGGCGGAAAGTCTGAACATCCCAGTTGACGAAATTGTGCTCCGGCGGCCGGCGTTTGACGTATTTTTTGCCCTCCCGCCGCGCCTTTTCTTCAAGCTTGAGGTTTTCCACCACGTGCTCGGGGGCCTGGGCGACCACAAAGCCCAGGTCATCAAACCCCTTGCGGCCGGCGCGGCCGGCGATTTGATGGAAATCGCGGGCGGTAAGGATGCTGGTTTTCTGGCCGTCGAATTTGCAGAGGCGGGTGAAGAGGACGGTGCGGATGGGGACATTGATGCCGACGCCCAGGGTGTCAGTTCCACATATAACCTTAAGCAACCCCTGCTGGGCCAGTTGCTCCACCAGCACCCGGTAGCGCGGCAACAAGCCTGCATGATGCAGCCCGATTCCCTGGCGCAGGTATTTTTTGATTTCCGGGCCGTAAGGGCTGGTGAAGCGGTATCCCTCCAAAGCCTGGGCCAGGGCCTGCCTCTCTTCACGGGTGCAAACGTTCAGGCTGGTGAAGTTCTGGGCATTGTCCGCCGCCTCCGCCTGGGTGAAATGCACCACATAAATGGGGGCTTTGTTTTCGGACAGGAGCCGCTCCACCGTTTGCGCCAGAGGGGTTTCTGCATAGGCAAAGCTCAAGGGCACCGGCCGATGGTCTGAGCGCACGGTCACCGTGGGACGCCCATTGAGACGGGTCAGGGCCTCCTCAAAAAAGGTGGTATCGCCCAGGGTGGCGGACATGAGGAGGAATCTGGTTTGGGGCAGAGTTAGGAGTGGCACTTGCCACGCCACGCCGCGTTCCGGATCGGAGTAATAGTGGAATTCGTCCAGCACCGCATCATCCACGGGGGCTTCAGCCCCCTGGCGCAGGGCGATGTTGGCCAGGATTTCCGCCGTGCAACAGAGCACGGGCGCATCGCGATTGACGGTGGCATCGCCGGTGCTCAAACCGACGTTTTCCGGGCCGAATTCCCGGCAGAGGGCCATCCATTTTTCGTTGACCAGGGCCTTGATGGGACAGGTGTACACCGAGCGGCGTCCCTGGGCCAAGGCCAGGAAATGGAGGGCGGCGGCCACGAGGGATTTGCCCGAGCCGGTGGGGGTGTTCAGGATGACATTTTTGCCCTCCAGCAATTCCAGCAGCGCCTCTTCCTGAGCGGGATACAGCTCGAGGCCGCAATCCCGGACGTAATCCAGGAAGCGTTCCAACAGCTCATCAGGGCTGGCTGCCCGGGAGGGCAGCCGTTCGACCAAGGTACGGGCCACGGGCTGACTCTAGGGGGCCGTGGTCGCGCTGCCAAGTTTTGTCCGCGGCTTACCGGGCCTGGCGGACGCGGATGGTGTATTTCTGGGCGGTGGTCTGGGTGGAGACGAAGCTCACGCCTTCCTGGGCATTTTCGTCCAGAATGAGGTCACGCCAGGGTGTATCTTCCACCACAAAACCCTGGGCATCCTTGAACACGCAGTTGATCTGGACCTGGATGCGCCGATGGAGGCGGTTCCGCACATTGGCCGAGACCTGGAGCCGGCCATCGTCCAGGCGCCGCTCCTGGATGCCGTGACAGGTCACGCTGGTTTGGGTGGCGCGATCCAGGAGGACGAAGTTGGCCCGGTTTTCCAGATCGTATTTGTTGGTGTTTTTGGGCGGGTAGGCCCCCGTGTCAATGTTGCTGGTCTGGCAGCCGGCGGCCAGCAGCGCCGCCGCACAAAAGAGGAGGTGTCCGAGGGATTTGCTCATAGGTCCATGCGATTGACGGATTGATCACTGACAAAAATGACGGTGTCGCGGTCGGGCGCCACCGTCACGTTCCATTGTTTGGTGAAGGTGCTGACGGGTTGATGGTCCCGATTCCAAAATTCAATGGTCAGGGTGTGGCGGCCCGGCGGCATTTCCAGGGCGGCAAAGCCCAAGTACAGGGGCAGGTTGTCCCAGCAGCGGGTATCGGCCGCGGGATTGGCCGCCGCCGCGAGGAGCTTGGCCACCAGGCCGGCGCCCAGCACGGCCAGACCGGCTTCGCTGGTGTCGTCGTGCATGGCCATGACCGCGCCGCCAATGACGGCCACATTGCCGACGGTGTCGGTGGTGCTTTTGAAAACGGCCTTATTTTTGAGCACGTGATCCATCACCCGCCCGCCGCGGGTGGTGGCCTGAAAATTAAGATCGTCATACGGTCCGACCCGCGCCAGCTCCTGGGAGCCCTGTTTGAGGACGGCCATGACCACCGGCGACTCAAAGGTGCGGAAACGCAACTGCTCGCGGTATTCGCCGGTGGCGTATTTCTGGGGACCGGGGCCGTACTCCAGAAAGACCAGCAGGTTGGCGCGCGGATTGTAGGGCGGCAGCGGGGCGGGAGCGCGAGCCTGGGCGCGCTTGAAGGCATCGCTGCCGTCGCCGCCGAGTTTCACGGTGGCATAGCCATCGAGGTAGTCAAAGAGGATATAATCCCCCGCATAGGTCTTGTTCTCAGCGTCGCTGTCCATGAACTGGGCGTTGCGGAAACAGGCCCGGGCGTTGTCCACCTCGCCGGCGCGCCAGTAGAGCAGGCCCCGGTAGAAGTTGGCCATGCAACGCTCGTAAGGTTCGCCGATGAAGGACTTTTTGGCCTCCTCGTGAAAGAGGCTGCGGGCCTTTTTGGCATCGCGATCGGGGCCGAAGATGTTGTTGACCCGCAGGAGGGCCTCGTCCAGCAGCCGTGTGGCGGTGTCATATTGGCCGCGGCGGAGGGCGTGAAGGGCGGTGCGATACTGCCACAAAACCCGATCGCGCGCCGGGGCGCGCTCAATCATGGCCAGCCCGTGGGCCACAGGGTCCGCCTGGGCGTCGGGCAAGGGCGGGCCGGGCGGGGTGGTGGCGCAACCGGCCAGCCACAGCAGGGCGCATAAACACAGGGCCGGCAGGGGTTTCATAGTCCGGAGCGGCAGGCGCCGCAGGGGTTTAGCGGTAGGCCGCGTCTTCCTGCCCCTGTTTCTTCACCTCCATCGAGTCCTTGAAGACAATCACGCTGGTGCGGGCGTCAATCAGCTCGAAGGTGTAAAGGATATAGTCGCTGGTGCCGCGGGAGGTGCGGGTGGTGAGGCTTTGCAGCTTGCCGGTGAGGAAATAATCGGCGCCTTTGAACTCCTGGAGCTTGGGATCGGAGGTGGAGGTCACCTGGCCGGTGCGCTTCAGGTCGCGCTCGCGCTCCAGCGCGGCCAGGCGCTCACGAGCCAGGAAACGCACCTTGCCGCCGGCCTTGCTGATCAGCTCCGTCTGAATGCGCGTGAGAAACATGTCCTTGTTGATGGTGAAACGAGTTTCATTAATCACCGGCTCCAGGACGATGTAGGGAGGAGTGGGGGCGTTCTTGATTTCCGGCACGTTGAGGATGTTGCGGGCGATCTTGTCGGTGACCGCCACCAGGTCCTGCGATTCAATGCCCGTGCCGGCCACAAAGCCCGCCTCGTCCGGGCGCAACACCTTGACGCCGGTGCCTGAGGGATTTTTCACGCCCGCGGAGGCGCAACCGGCCACCACCGCGGCCACCAGCCCCAAACAAATAAAATGTTTCCCAAAGTTCGTTTTCATAACACAGCTTAGACTCATGGGCGGCCCATTTGTTCAGGCAGGCCGCCTCCCATGGGTTTGGACGGTGGGCAGGCGTCTTTATTCGCCGCCCGGCTTCACCCTACGTGCAGGAGGCGCAAAATGCAAGGGCCGGCGGGCTGCCCCGCAGCCCCATGGGGTACCTCATCGGCTCACGCTGCGCGGGCGGCGGCCACAAAGGCACGCAGTTTGGCGGCATCTTTCCGGCCGGGCGCCGCTTCCACTCCGCTGGATACATCCACCGCGTAGGGGCGCACCCGCCGAATGGCCTCGGCCACATTGTCGGGCGTCAAGCCGCCGGCCAGGATGATGAGGGGATTGGAGGCCTTGGCCTTGACTGCCAGTTCCCAATTAAACACCGCGCCCGTACCGCCTGCCTGACCGGCCACATAACTGTCCAGCAACCACGGCAGGCCGGTATAGTCGCGGCAGGTCAGCAGGGACAATTCGTCCTGCAGGCGGAAGCCTTTGATGACCGGCACGGGCTGCTGACGGCATTGCTCGAGGGTTTCGTCCCCATGAAACTGCAATACCTGCATCCCCGCCGCGAGGACTTCCTGCACCAGCTCGGCCGCCGGGTTGACCAGCACCCCCACGCGTACCACGAAGGGGGGCAGCGCGGCCACGATGTCCCGCGCCTGCGCCGGGGTCACGTAACGCGGGCTTTTTTCGTAGAACACAAAACCCAACGCATCCGCGCCCGCCGCCACTGCCGCCTGGGCATCGGCTGCGGACGTGATGCCACATATTTTAATCCTTAACGGCATGGACAAAACCTAGCAGCAAAGGCCCCGCAGGCCAAGGCGCAAGCAATTCCAACTCCCCTGCCCCGGGTTTGCGCATGGCGGCCAATCCACACTTCATTCGGAGACACCCCCCAATGGAGGCAGGCTTTGCGCGGCGGAGGGAGCCTTGGGTTATTGACGTTCCTTGCCGCCCTTTTCCGGGGAAGGTTCTGGGGAGTCCTGCCTGGCCTCCTTTTCCCGGCGCGCCAGTTCAATTTGCCGGACCATCTCGCGAAACAGAGCCTTTTCCTCCTCCTGCAACTGGATGCGCAACCGCCGGGTTTCCCACAAGGCCAGAATCAAGGCCAAACTGGTGACCAGGAAGCAGAGCGTCCAGTAAATGATGTAGGTTTTCCCGTGCAGGCGGGAGGCCAGCAGTGTCTGGCCCCAAATCAGCATGGACGCGCCCAAGATGAGGCACAGCAGGCCATACGACCGGCGCGGTGGAAAAATGCGAGCGGCCATGCTGGTAATCTACACCCTCGGGGCAGGGTTGACGAATGGTTTTATGCCTTCCGAAAAAAGTGCAGGGCCGGCGCGACGGCCGGCCCTGCGCCCCGAAGTAAATGCTTTAGTGAGCCGGCTTGCCGGATACGGCGGCGGCATGTTCCGTGAAGGAGCGTCCGCGGCCGGTGGGGCTGATGACCGAGTCAATGATGCCGCGCTGAAACTCATCCCACATGGGGGACATGTTGCGAAGTTTGGGGACCACCACCCTGGCGAAGGTCTGGATCACGTAGTCAATGTCTTCGTCCGTGGTGTCCTTGCCGAGGGACATGATGATGTTGCCCTGCGCCAGCGCATGGTCCAGGCCGATGGCCGCCAGCACATGGCTGATTTTGAGGGACTTGCTCACGCAACTGGAGCCGCTGGCCACCGCGATGCCGTTCAGGTCGCACATCAAAAGCTGCCCTTCGCCTTCGATGAACTCGGTGCTGATGTTGATGGTATGGGGGAGGCGGCGCGGGCCGGGTTCAGGGCCGTTGAGCTTGATGTACGGCACATTGGCCTTCAAGCCTTCCCACAATTTTTTCTGCAGGCGCGCCGTGTGAGCAAACCGCTGGTTCAGCTCGCGCAGGGCCACTTCGGCCGCCACCCCCGCGCCCACGATTGCCGGCACGTTTTCGGTGCCCGCGCGGCGGCCGCCCTCTTGCACGCCGCCGTGAATGATGCTCACCAACCGCGCCTTTTTGTTGCGATAGAGCACACCCACACCCTTGGGGCCGTAGAACTTGTGCGGCGAGAAGGACAACAGGCTGGCGCCCATCTGCTGCACGTCAATCGGCAGCCAGCCGGCGCTGGCCTCGGCGTCCACGTAGAAGGGCACGCCTTTCTCGGCGCAAATCCGGCCGATTTCGCGGACGGGTTCGATGCTCCCAATATCGTGATTGGCATGATGCACCGCCACCAGAATGGTCTTGTCAGTGATGGCCGCGCGGACGTCTTCCGGATTCACGAAGCCTTCACCATCCACCTTGACGCGGGTGCAGGTGAAGCCCTGTTTCTCCAGAAACTCCACCGAATTGAGCACCGAGGGATGCTCAATTTCGCTGACCACCAGATGGTTACCGCGGCGCTGGTTGGCATAGGCCACCCCTTTGATCGCCAGGTTGGCCGACTCCGTGCCGTCGGAGGTGAAAAAGATCTCCTCGGCGGACTCGGCATTGATGAGGGCGGCAATCTGCGAGCGCGCCCGGGCGAGCGCATCCCGCGCCTGCAAGCCGTACTGATGCAAGGACGACGCATTGCCAAAGGCCTCCATGAAATAGGGTTTCATGGCCTCGAAGGCCTCCGGCAGCAGGGGCGTCGCCGACAAATGATCCAAATAAACGCGGCGCATAAAATCAGGCGTTGGCGGTCTCCGGCGCGGCGGCCTGGGCGGCTTCTTTTTCCTTCACCTTGGCAGCCACTTCCGGATGTTTCTTGAGGTAATCCTCCAGTGCGGCCTTCAGGGCCTCCTCGGCCAGCACCGAACAGTGGATTTTCACCGGCGGCAGGCCGCCCAAGGCGTCCACCACTTCCTGGTTGGAGAAGTTCAAGGCTTCCTCGACCGTGCGGCCCTTGATCAGCTCGGTGGCCATGCTGGAGCTGGCAATGGCGGAGCCGCAGCCGAAGGTTTTGAAGCGCGCATCGGTGATCTTGCCGTCCTGGATTTTCAGGCTGATCTTCATGATGTCGCCGCAGGCCGCGGCGCCCACTTCGCCCACCCCATCCGCATCGGGCAAGTCCCCCATGTTGCGGGGATTCATGAAGTGATCCATGACGGTCTGGTTGTAGAGGGTGTAGGTTTCGCTCATAGTCGGATTTCGCTTTAAGTTCAGGGCACTGGTTCAGGTTTCAAAAAAATCTGGGGCCTTTTCGCCTCGCCGTTCACCGCCAGCCGCGGCGGCTGGCGCCGGGCCAGCTCCGCCAGGGTGGTGCGGGCCAGGGTCTCGCGCAACCGCCCCTGCGCCTCGGCCAGCAGGCCGCACAAGGCGCAGTGGGTCATGTGCACGCAATCCGGCTTCTCCTCCAAGCACCGCTGCAGGGCAATGGGGCCTTCCACGCCTTCAATGATGTCGAGCACCGTGATCGCTTCCGCCGGCCGTGCCAGACGAAAGCCTCCGCCGGTGCCGCGCACGGATTGCACCAGGCCGGCCCGCACCAAGGACTGGAAAATCTTGGCCAGGAAACTGCGCGGGATGTCCATCTCGCGGCTGACCTCATCAATCATGACCACGGCGCCCGCCGGACGCCGTGCCAGGGCGGTCAGCCCGATGACTCCATATTCACTGGCCCGCGTGATTTGCATGTTAAACAGGACTGTTTTAGTCCGCTTTCAATATAACGGCATTTGCCCCCTTGTCAAACCGCCCAGGCGATTTTTTCCGGCGGTGAGGGAGGAAAAGCGGCGGACGGATGGATGGGTCTGCTCAGGCACCGGAATGGCGGCGGGGATGCCCCGCGGCAGCTTGACCCGCGCAAGGGGAGCGGCAGTTCAGATTTCCCGTTGGAGGCGCGCCCCCAACTGCCGCAGCCGGTGATCAATGTTGGCAAAGCCGCGGTCAATCTGGATGATGTTTTGAATGACCGATTCCCCCTCGGCGCACAAGGCCGCGATCAACATGGCCATGCCGGCGCGAATGTCCGGGCTGTTGAGCCGCGCCCCGCGCAGGCGGTCCGGGCCAATGACCACGGCGCGATGCGGGTCGCACAAGATGATGCGGGCCCCCATGCTGATGAGGCTGTCGGTAAAGTAGAGGCGGGACTCGTACATTTTCTCGTGAATCAGCACGGTGCCGGTGCACTGGGTGGCGGTCACCAGCGCCACGGAGGTTAAATCGGCGGGAAACCCCGGCCAGGGCGCGTCATCAATTTTGGGCACGGCGCCGCCCCAATCATTGACGATGCGGAGGGTCTGCTCTGAGGGGATGAGCAAATCATCCTCGCCGACGGCCTCGGTGCGGACGCCCAGGCGGTTGAAGGCGGCGCGGATCATGCGCAGATGCGGCACGCCAGCCTGGCGAATCATGAGCCGTCCGCGGGTCACCGCCGCCAGCGCAATGAAGCTGCCAATTTCCTGATAATCCGGCCCGATGCGATGAGTGGCGCCGTGGAGCGCGGGCACGCCGGCAATGCGGAGCACATTGGAGCCGATGCCCTCGATGCGCGCCCCCATGCGGTTGAGCAGGTGGCAGAGGTTTTGGACATGCGGCTCGCTGGCGGCGTTGCGCAGGATGGTTTCCCCCTCGGCCGTGGCCGCGGCGCAAACGGCGTTTTCGGTGGCCGTCACGCTGGCCTCATCCATCCAGATGTCGGCGCCCCGCAGGCGGCGGGCGGCGATTTCATAGCCCTGGCCGGTGGCGGTGATTTCCGCGCCCAATTCCTGAAAAACCTGCAGATGCGTATCCAGCCGGCGCCGCCCGATTTTGTCGCCGCCCGGCAGGGGCAGAAAGACGCGGCCGCAACGGGCCAGCAACGGACCGGCCAGGGTGACCGAGCCGCGGAGGCGGGCGCATAATTCCACGGGCAACTGGGGGTTGGGCTCGGCCGCGGCGCGGACCAGCACGGTCTGACGCTCCGGCTCCTCCTGCACGGAAACCCCCACGGCGGCGAGGATGCGCATCATCACGTCCACATCCTCGATGGCCGGCAGGTTTTCCAGCCGCACCGGCTCGGCCGTGAGGCAGCAGGCAGCCAAAGCGGGCAGCGCCTCGTTTTTATTGCCCTGCGGCGTGACCTCGCCCTGCAGCGGCACGCCGCCCGTCACGCGGAAAACTCCGCCGCGCAAGGCACCGGCCATGGCTCACTTCTCCCGCACCCAGAAATCAATGACCAGCGGCTCCGCCAGGACGGGCTTGACGATCTCGACAAACTTCTGGTGCTCCGGGTGCACCAGGTAGGCGTCGCGGTCCTTCTCGGTGCGGAAGGTCAGAATGTAGCAGTGCGTGAAACCTTTGTTTAGATTTTCCGGGCTGACATTAACGCCGCTCTCGAAGGAAACGATGCCGGGTATGGATTTCTTCAAGGCCCGGAAGGCTTCCTCCACCCGTGCAATGTCCTGGGCCGAGGCGGTTTCCTTGTATTTGAAAATGACGACGTGCCGGAGCACGCCCTTCTTGGGCTGGTCGGCGGCCTGCACTTGAACACCCACGGCCAGCAGGAGCGCGGCCGCCCAGAGGAAGAATCTACGTTGCAACATAATGCGCATCGGTTTGTCGGCGGCCAAGTTAAGCCACCCGTCCGGCCAAAGCAACCGCAAAGGGAGATTTTCCCTCCGCCCCAAAAGCCGCTTGTGCCCGGGGCGGGGGAAGACGTATCTTAAGGTGGGATATGATCACAGCGTGGCAGACCGCGGAGGAAGGGCAGTCCAGGACAGCAACGACGGCGGCCCGTTATCGGGGCTCGGTGGTGTACTTGTATGCCTTTGACCTGGCGTATGACATCAATCCGCTGGCCCTGCGGGAATTGCGGGGGCAGCCGGTGGCTGATTATTGCGTGGACACCAGCAAGCGGAGTCCCCGTTACCTAATGCTGCATCGGCCGTTGCTGGTGCGGCTGACGCCGTGGGAGCGGATTGGCCCCCACGGGCCGGTGCGGCTGGAAGTCACGGTCAAACTGTTTCCCGTGGGCGCCATGAGTCTGTCGGTGCGTGTGCCGTTTCAAGTCAACGAATTGAAAGAACTCGTCCAATACCATGATTTAACCTTCACCAATGGCGATTTGTACACCGAGGTGCGCCAACTGGCGGAGCAGATCCGGGAGGAGCTGAAATCCCACTTCGTGCGGCCGGTGGAGCGGCTGGAGGAGGAGGAGGCCTACACCGTTTTTTGTCTGGAAGCGCCCCTGAAGGCTGCCGACGGCGGCAAAATCCGCGCGGAAAACTGGCTGGCGCAACATCGCCGGGAAGTGGCGGCGTTGCTCACCCAGGAGCCGGAGTTGGAGTCGCTTTCCACCCAGGAGGCGGAGGAATCCACCAACTTGTACCTGAGCTATTACGAGGATGATCTGACGGTGGTGGACTGGGACGCCGCGCTGGTGGTGGACAATCCGGGGGAGTTTGAGGAGACGCTTTACATTCTGGAGCTGGCCAATCTGCAACTGGCCGAGCTGGAGGCGTATGACCGGTTGCTGGACGACGCGATCGAGCGCAGCTACCGTGATTTAAGCGGCCAGGGCACCCGCCGCCGCAGTCAAATCATGCGCGAGTTGCGCGAACTGAAAATTGACCTGGCCCGCTTCAATGACGAGCTGAGCAACATCACCAAGTTTTTCGGCGACTGGCACCTGGCGCGGATTTATCAGGCGGTTTCCCAGCGGTTCCATCTGGCCGACTGGCACCGGGTGCTGGATGGCAAATTGAAAACGCTGGATGACCTCTACCACTTTCTCAACACCGATCGCACCAATCGCTGGATGCTGGTGCTGGAGGCCACCATTGTGCTGCTGTTCATCATTGACCTGGTGGTGATTGTCATGGGCGTGGGCAAGTAGCCCTGCCTCAACGGCGCCGGGCACGCTCCACCCGCCCGTCAAAGAACAAGGCATTTTTGCCCAGTCCACTGCTGCCCTCGGCATGAAAGGTGCCGGCGTCGCCAATCAAGGGGGTGTTGACCCGCCCGCCAAATATCGTTTGCACGATGCTGTGGGTGACGGGAGACCAGGTTTCGGGGCGGGTGTAGGAGGCGCCATTCAGAAAGGCATTCCACTCGTAACTGGTTTGTTCACGCGGGAAAATTTCCTCGTCTTCCGGGCAGCGCCAGATTTCCGGCTTTTTAAGGTAGGGCTGCAGGACGGTGGTGATCGGCGTCAAGTTGGTGTCCGTGCTGGGCAACAAGGGACAGGAAGGCAGGCGGTCCTCGTGCTCCTGCACGTACAACTCCAGGGCCACGCCCATTTGCCGGAGCTGGCTGAGGCAGGCGGTGGCCCGGGCGGAGCGTTTGGCGCGGCCCAGGGAAGGCAGCAGCAGCGCGGCGAGGATGGCAATGATGGCGATTACCACGAGCAGCTCAATCAGCGTAAAAGCCGCGCGTCCGCGGCAGGCGCATTTTGGGGAAGGGATCATGGCGATTGCAAATCGTTGAGGGTGTTCATCAGCTCCCGAATCACAGGCGCCGTTTCCGCCCGGTAATACACGTCCTGCGAAAGATATTTGGCGGTGGCGGATTCGATGGCGCGGCGGCCCTCGGGGGTGCGGAAATACGCCGCGAGCATTTGTTTCTCCTCGGGCAGGAGTTGCTGGCGATACTGCGCCAGCCACTGGGCCATGGCCTGGATGTTGGTCTTCCGCCGCTCGGCCGGCAGCCGGCTGGTCAGGAGGTGCAGCCCTTCGACATGGCCGGGGTTGAAAAAATCCAGAAACGCCTGATGCCGGTTGGTGGGCAGGTCCAGCGGCCCGTAGCGCAGCTCCAGGAAACGCTCCACCGGCCGGGGATGGCCCTTGACCTGCATGGCGGCGCGGAGGTCCCGGGCCACCTCCACGGGCGTGTAGCGCTGGAAACGGTGGAGCCACCAGACGGTGGCCATGAGCAGCAGGAGGGCCACAATCGCGCCCATCCAGAGCCATTTTTTCGCACGCATAACCGGCTTTCGCTCAACCATGGATCTGCCCGCCGCCCAGCTCGCGCTCGATGTTTTCCAGCGATTTGCCGCGCGTCTCGGGCACCTTGAAATAAACCAAAACAAAACCCGCCGCGCAAATCGCCGCATACAGCCAGAAGGTGTTGCCCGTCCCGATGCGCCGCTCGAGGATGGGGAAGGTGAAGGTGAGGATGAAACAGGCCACCCACAGGGCGGAAACCGCCACGGAAATGGCGGCGCCACGGATGCGGTTGGGGAAGATTTCTGCGATCAGCACCCAGGTGACCGGCGCCAGCGACATGGCATAACACCCGATGGCCAGCAGCGCGAACAAGAGCACCATCACCCCCTGCCAGTGCTGGGCATAGGCCACGCCAATCAACAGATGCGACGCCCCAATTCCCGCGCAGCCCAGCAGCATCAAACGACGGCGGCCCCAACGGTCCACCGTCCCCAGCGCCAGCAGGGTGAACACCAGATTGACCAGGCCGGTGAGGACGATGAAAAACAGGATGGTGTTCACCGCCAGACCGGCCTGTTTGAAAATGTTCTCCGCATAATTAAACAACACGTTGATGCCGCTCCATTGCTGCAGCACGGCCAGCGCGCAGCCCAGCACCAGCACCTTGAACAATCGCGGCTCCAGCAAATCCCCCAGCCGCACCCGAGCGACCTCCTCGGCCGCGATGGTGGCGCTGATGGCCTCGGTTTCGCGGCGGGCGTAGTCTTCGCCGCCGATGCGCGCCAGCACCCGCTGCGCGGCGTCGGGCCGGCCATTTTTCACCAGCCAGCGGGGGCTTTCCGGCACCCAGAGGGCGCACGCCAGAAAGATCAGCGAGGGCGCGGCCACCAGGGTGAACATCCAGCGCCAGCCGTACTGGCCGTTCCAGGAGGCCGCAATGTCCGCCGCGGTGGCGCCTTCGGGCACCGGCCGTGCGATGGCCAGGTTGACCAGTTGCGCGGCCAGAATTCCCACCACGATGGCCAGTTGATTCAGGGTCACCAGCCGTCCGCGCCAGGCCGCCGGGGCGACTTCGGCGATGTAGAGCGGGGAGAGGTTGGAGGCCATGCCGATGGCGATGCCGCCCGTGATGCGCCACACCACGAATTGATTGAAACTGCCCGCCCAGCCGGTGAGCACGGAGGACACGGCAAAGAGGAAGGCGGCGGCAATCAACAATTTTTTTCGGCCGAGCGCGTCACTGAGCACCCCCGCCACCAGCGCCCCGGCCAGACATCCCAGGAGAGCGCAACTATTGGCCCACCCGCTCAAGGCCTCCGGCGTGTCCAATCCCACCGCGCGGGCCAAGGGATGCTGCCGCCAGGCCGCCGCCATGGCCGGGAGATTGAAATGCGGCTCAAAAAAGGGTTTGGCCCCGCCGATGACCACCCAATCCCAGCCAAACAGCAGCCCCCCCAGGGCCGCCACGGCAGAGATCAGCCAGACATAGAGCATTCGCGTTGAATCGGGGGTGGGCGCATTGGATGACCACATGGCGAAACTGTAGGCGGGGCGGAAGACAGGAATCAAGAAAGGAAAGACACGGGCCGGCGCGCAAACCGCTGCAAAGGGCAATTCGTGGGGAGGGGGCACGGGCAGGGAAAAGTCAATCTTTCCCTTTTCTTTCGCCGGGTCTGGCAGCATAGTAGGGGCATGAAATCCTTGCGCTGTTTGTTGATCGCCACCGTGCTGGGCGGCGCTCTGCTGGCCGGTTCGCTGACGGCGGCCGAGAAAATCCGGGTGCTGGTCATTACCGGCGGACATGACTACCAAACCAACGAGTTCTGGCAGGTGTTCAAGGACAACCCGGACATCACCTTTCAGGCGGCGGTGCATCCGCAGGCCCAGGACTATTGGCAAGCCGAGGCCGCGCGGCAGTGGGACGTGATGGTGCTGTATGACATGTGGCAGCCGATTTCCTCCACGGCCAAATCCAATTTCGTGGCGCGCCTGCAGGAGGGCAAGGGGCTGGTGGCCCTGCATCACAGCCTGGCCAATTACCAGGACTGGCCGGAGTATCGCCAGATCATCGGCGGCAAATATGTCTTGAAAAAGGAGGTGCTCGACGGCGTGGAACGGCCCGGCTCCACCTTCAAGCATGATGTGGTGATGCAGGTGCGCATCGCCTCCACCGCCCATCCCATCACGCGAGGGTTGAAAGATTTTGAGATTCACGATGAAACTTACGGGGGGCTGTATATTCATCCTGACGTGATCCCGCTTTTGTTGTGTGACACGCCGAGCAGCAGTCCCATCGTGGCGTGGGCCAAGACCTACGCCAACGCCCGGGTGGCGGCCATTCAGCTTGGCCATGACGGGCAGGCCTACACCAACCCCAGCTTCCGGAAACTGCTGGCCCAGGCCATCGCCTGGGTGGCCCGGCGGCCTTGAGCCATGCTCTGCAAAGTCCTGGCCTGTGAAATCATGGTGCGCGAGGTGTGCTTTCTGGCCGCCACTTCGCCGCTGTTGCTGGATTTGGAATTCCTCCCCCAGGGCTATCATGACAACCCCGCCCACGGCCGCGGCCAGGTGCAGGCGCGGGTGGACGCCGTGCCGGAGGGCAAGTACGACGCCATCCTGCTGGGGTATGGCCTGTGCGGCAACCTCATTGCCGGCCTGCAGGCGCGCCACACGCGGCTCATCGTGCCGCGCGCGCATGATTGCATCACCTTTTTTCTCGGGTCGCGCCAGCGTTACGCGCAACAGCAGCAGGAACGTCCCGGCGCGTATTATTACACCTGCGGCTGGCTGGAGTGCATGGCCCGCCGCGGCCAGCGGGCCCTGCCGCAGGGGGTGAATCTCCTGCCCAACCGCCCCGGCCCGGTGGCCGAAGGCAGCGACACCTACACCGCCTGGGTGGAGAAATATGGGGAGGAAGCCGCCCAGTACCTGGTCGAGGCCATGAATGAATGGCTCAGCCACTATACCCACGGCATCTTGATTGAGTATGATTTCACCCGCGTGCTCAATTTGCGGGCGCAGGTGCAGGAGATTTGCCAGAAACGCGGCTGGACTTTTGAGGAATTGGCGGGGGACTTGACCCTCCTGCGCCGCTGGTTGCACGGGGATTGGAGCGGCGAGGATTTTCTGGAAGTCCCCGCCGGGGCGCGGATTGAACCTTCCTACGATGACGGCGTGATCCGTGCCATCTCCTGAAAAACGGGCCGGGGCGCCGGCGATTTTCGGGCGGAGAGGGCAGCAGCTCAAGAGGAGGGCTTGATTTCTTTCCCCGATTACTATACATTTGTATAGTTATTATGAGACCGTTGACGGAACAACAAAAACGGGTGTTGGCGCTGTTTCAGGCCCGGCAGCAGGCGGGCGGGCCGATGCCCAGCCTGCGCGAAATTGCGGCGCATTTTGGTTTCCGCAGCCCGCGGGCGGCGGCGTGTCACGTGGCGGCGCTGGAGCGCAAGGGCTGGCTGGCGCATGAGCCGGGCAAGGCGCGCTCGTGGCGCCTGGCCTCGCCCCTGGCGCGGCTGCGGCAGGCGGTGGTGGACATCCCGCTGTTTGGCAGCATCCCGGCCGGCTTTGCCGAGGACCGGCAGCAGGAGGCCGAGGGGTGCGTGTCGGTGGATGTGCGCACGCTGGGCATTCAACCCACGGCGCGGACGTTTGCGCTGCGGGTGCGGGGCGATTCGATGATCGGGCGGCACATCATAGACGGCGACATTGTGATTTTGGAACACGGCCGGATTCCCCGGCCCGGCGAAGTGGTGGCGGCGTTGATTGACAACGAAAGCACGCTGAAGACGTATGTGGTGGAGCGTGGCCGCCCCTACCTCAAGGCCGAAAATCCCAGGTATCCCAAGCTCATCCCCGCCGCCGAGCTGGTCATTCAGGGGGTGATGGTGGGGCTGGTGCGCGGGAAGGTGGGGTGAGCGGAGGGAGTTATGCAGGAAAACAGTGAAAGGTTTTTAACTTTTGCAGACGGGGAAGCCGGTCTGGCAGCCCGGAAGTTCTGCGGGGCGAGGTATGCGATCAGCCGCCGAGGGCCTGCTTTGGCGAAGCAGGATCCGGCCCGGCCCATACGCCCCGCCGCCGTTTCCTGGACGAACCGCATCGCCGGAGGCGCCGGGGGGGCTCATGATCCGGCTGAACCCCCCTTAAGCGCGGGGGGTGATTCAGCAAAATACTCTTTTGTTCCCTGCCACCTGGCAACCTGGTAACGCCCCCCAACCTCCCCTTCCCTGCGGATGTTCAACGGCATCATCCACCTTGACGCCGATGCCTTCTTCGCCTCGGTGGAGCAGGCGGCGGACCCGCGCCTGCGCGGACGGCCCGTTGCCGTGGGCGGGGAAAAGCGCGGCATCATTGCGTCCGCCTCGTACGAGGCGCGGCGGTTTGGCATTTACACTCCCATGCCCGCGGCGCTGGCCCGCCGGTTGTGTCCGCAGTTGATCCTGCTGCCGGGGGATTTTGCAAAGTACGAGCAATTTTCGCAGTGGATGTTTTCCTACGCCTACGACTTCACGCCGGAGGTGGAGGTGGCCTCGATTGACGAGGGCTACCTGGACGTAACCGGGGCGCGGCGTCCGCCCCTTGAGGTGGCCCGGCGCCTGCGCGAAGCGATCCGGCAATCGCTCAAAATCTCCGTCAGCGAGGGCGTGGCCACCAACAAGCTCGTGAGCCAGGTGGCCTCCAAGCTGAACAAGCCCGCCGCGCTGCTTGAAGTCCCGCCGGGCAGGGAGGCCGGGTTTCTGGCGCCGCTGCCCAACCGCTGGCTGCCGGGCGTGGGGCCCAAACTGGGGGCGCGTCTGGATGCCGCCGGGCTGGCGCGGGTGGGCCAGATCGCGGCCACCCCGCCGGAGCTGCTCGAAGTCCTGGTGGGTTCCGCCGCGGGAACGCTGCATCGCTTTGCGCGCGGTCTGGATGATCGCCCCGTGGTGCCCAGCCGCGCCCCGGCCAAATCGCTGGGCCAGCAGGAAACCTTTGCGCAGGACATCACCGACGAGGAATACGCGCAGGCTGTCCTGCGCCGCATGGCCGACGAGCTGTTTGCCAGGCTGCGGGCCACCGGCCAGGCCGCCCGGACGCTCACCGTGAAGGTGCGTTACAATGACATGGCGGAGGATCAATGCAGTGAAAGCCTGCCTGAGCCGGTGTGCGTGGAAACCGAAGTGTACGGCCGCCTGCGCAGTCTCCTGAAACGGGCCTGGCGCCGCCGCGTGAGCCTCCGCCTTGTCTCGTTGCGGCTGACCCATCTGTATGATGGCCACTTGACCGGCGCCCTGGAGCTGCTGCCCGGTGATGGCCGCCCTGCCGCGCGCCGCCGCCTGGCCGCCGCCGTGGATGCCCTGCGCGAAAAGTTCGGCCGGGGCGTGGTCCAGCGCGGGCATGACCTGTTGCTGGCGGAGCGCAGCGCCCCCACTGAACCCGCCCGGGAGCACTCCCCCCCACGGCAAGCAGGCTGCAGCAAGGCGGTGGCCACGCCCGGGACGTTCCGGCGCCCGGCCACCGTGCCCGTCATTCCGTTGCGGGTGCGCAGTTATTATTCATTTCTGGCGTCCACCCTGGCCATTCGCGACATCATCCGGCTGGCGCAACAGCACGAAACGCCCGCGCTGGGGCTGGCCGATCTGGGCCATCTGCATGGCGCGCCGGAGTTTGTGCAGCAGGCCCAGGCCGCCGGCCTGCAACCGCTGGTGGGCGCAGAAATCACCCTCGAAGGCCGGCCCCTGGTTTTGTTCGTGGAAAACCAGCAAGGCTATGCCCGGCTCTGCCGGTGGCTCAGCCTGCCGCCGGGGCAATGGTCGCGGCAACAGTTGGAGGAAGGGACGGACGGCCTGCTGGCGGTGGGGGCGGACGCGCGGCTGGCAGCGTGGTTTCCCGGCCGTTTTTACGGGCTGGTGTGCGCCCCCGAGGACGCCGCCCGTTTTCCGGCGCATCTGCCCCTGGCGTGGGGGCAGCCGGTGCATTACGCCACGCCCCAGGACCGCTGGAAATTCGAGGTGGTGGAGGCCATCCGCACCCTCACCCTACTGCGGCAGGAGCATCCCGCCAAGCTCGCCGGCGAGCTGCACTGGCGCACGCCTGCCGAGTTACGCCAGTCCCTCCGCCTGCCCCCCCGCGCCCTGGCCGGCAATGCCGAGATTGCTGCGCGCTGCCGGGGTTTTCGCTTCCCCTTCGGCCCGCCGCAATTCCCGGCGTTTCAACCGCCGGACGGCTCCAGCGCGCGCGCGTTTTTGCGGCGGCTGGTGATGGAAGGCGCGCGCCGCCGTTACCCTGAACGCTGGGCGCAGGTGCGGCCGCAACTGGAGGAGGAGCTGGGCATCATTGGGGAGGTGGGCTACGAGGACTATTTCCTGGTGGTGTGGGATTTGCTGCGCGAGTGCCGCCGGCGGGGCATTGACTGGCTCACCCGCGGCAGCGCGGCTGATTCGCTGGTCTGCTATTGCCTGGGCATCAGCCAGGTGTGCCCGCTGCGCTTTGAGCTCTACTTCCGCCGCTTTCTCAACCGGGAGCGCATGGCCATGCACAAGCTGCCGGATATTGACGTGGATTTCCCCCACGATTGCAAAGACGATGTCATCGCGCTGCTCTTTGAGAAATACGGCCCGGAGCATTGCGCGGTGGTGGGCGGGTTCTCCACCTACCAGGCCCGCGGCGCGGTGGGCGACGTGGGCAAGGCCCTCGGCCTGTCCGAGCATCAGGTGCGGCGTTTCACCGAGCATTTCCCCTGGGGCCGCGCCCGCGGGCTTGTGCCACTGCTGCGGGCCAGCCCTGAGTGCCGCGATCTGCCGCTGGACGAAGAGCCGTACCGCTCCGCCCTGGAGATGGCGGAGTTTCTGGACGGTTTCCCGCGGTATCCCAAGATGCACCCCTGCGGCGTGGTGCTCTCGCGCCAGCCGATGCACGAGCTTGCGCCCACCTTCCGCGCCCACAAAGGCTGGCCCGCCACACAGTACGACATGGACGCCGTCGAGGCTCTTGGCCTGGTGAAACTGGACATTCTGGCCCAGGGCGGCCTGGCCGTGGTGCGCGACGCCCTAGCGGAAATATCCCGGGAAACGGCGCCGCCTGAAAACGCCGGCCGGCGCCCGGCCGCCGGGGAAACCGAAACGTTGGCGCCGCTGGACGGCGGGCTGCCGGACCTCGCCCCGTGGGATGATCCCGCCGTCTGGGAGCTGATTGCCGGCGGCCAGGCGCGCGCCGTGCATCATATCGAGTCACCTGCCATGGTGGGCCTTTGCCGGCAGAGCAACATCCGCGAAATAGACGGCCTGGTGGCGCTGGTCAGCGTCATCCGCCCCGGCGCCGCCAACGAGCAGAAAAAACAAAAGTTCTGCCGCCGCTACCAAGGGCTGGAGCCGCCCGATTATCCGCATCCTTCGCTGGAGCCGTGCCTGAGAGGCACGTTCGGCCTGGTGGTGTATGAGGAGCACGTCCTGCAAATTTGCGAGGCCTTTGCCGGCCTGCCGCCCGGCCGCGCCGATCAGCTCCGCCGCGCGCTGGGCAGGGAAAAGCTGGAAACCATCCAGGAAATCGGCCGCGAATTTTTCGCCGCCGCCCGCGCGCGCGGACACCCTGAGGCCGTCATCCGCGAGGTGTGGGATCTGGTCACCGGCTTTGCCGGGTACGCCTTTTGCAAGGCCCACTCCACGGCCTACGCGGTGGAAGCGTACCTCTCCGCCTGGCTCAAGCGATACCATCCGGCGGAGTTCATGGCGGCGGTGCTGAGCCACGGCAAGGGCTTTTATGATCTGCTGGTCTATGTGCTCGAATGCCACCGGCTGGGCCTCCCCCTCCTGCCGCCCAGCGTCAATGAACCGGGGCCGGGCTTCATGGTGGTGAACAGGCCTCATTCCGTCCCGGAGCCCCTCCCATCGGAGAAGGCGGCCCCCTCCCGCCCGGCCTTCCCCGCGCGGGCCATTCGCGTGCCGGTAACCCAAATCAAAGGACTGACGCAGGCCACTGGTGAACGGCTCCTGGCCGCGCGGCGACAGGGCCCCTTTGCGTCGGTGCGCGATTTCTACGCGCGCGTCGGCCCCGCGCCGGAGGAAATGGAGCTGCTCATCCGCGCCGGGGCGCTGGACGAATTTGGCCTGAGCCGCACACGGCTGTTCTGGGAGGCGCAATGGCTGCGGCGCGCCTTTGGTCCCGCCGAGGCGGGCCGCGGCCAGGGCTGGCTCCTGCCGCCGCCCGGGGCTGAACGCCTGGGCGATGCCCCGTTGCAGGAACCCACCCGCCGCCAGCGCCTGGAAGGGGAGGCCGAGCTGTTGGGTTTCCCCGTCAGCGGTCATCCGCTCGAACTCTTTGAGCACGTGGCGTGGGAGACGTATTGCCCGGTGGCGCGGCTGGGTGAATTTGTGGGCCAGTCCGTTGTGACCTGCGGCCTGGTCATCGAGCAGCGGCTCTTCCACCAGAGCACCGGCGAGCCGATGAAATTCCTGACGCTGGCGGACTGGACGGGCATGGTGGAGACCGAACTCTTTGCCCCCACCTACCGCAGCTACGGCCTGGCCACCGTCCGCCATCCCGTCCTGGAAGTCACCGCCACCGTCGAGCCTTTTGAGAACGGCCGCGGTTTCACCCTCCGCATCCACCGCGCCGGCAAGCCGCGGGAAAAAAGGAATGGATGCTGACACGCGAGACGCACGAGGCTGTCCGGCCGGGGCAGGACTTCGACTCCCTCAGGGATCAGGGTTGTTCGGTCAGGCGGAAGAGGCGCAGGGAGGGCCGGGAGGTGTTGGTTTCCGTGAAGACGGCCCCCTGGCCGAGCGGGGTCAACGCATTGCTGAGGGCCACCCAGTCCGCGCCGGTGCTTGCGATGCGGCCTGCCGTCCATACTTGAATGCGCTTCAGGCGGTCAGCCTCCAGCGGTGTGCCGTCGCGATTGGCAATTTCCAGTCGCAAGACGCCTCCTGGCAGGAAGCGCGGAGGGCTGATTTGGAGGGGAGGCAGGACCAGGGCCAGGCTGCGGGCAGGGCCGGCGGCCACCATGGCCACTCCGGCCAGTCCTGCCGGGGGGGTGCTCTGTCCGTAAGTATTGGCTCCCCAGCAAACCACCGTGTTATTGGCGAGCAAGGCCAGGCTGTGTCTGCCCCCTGCGGCGATGGCCATGACGTGGCGCAAGCCGGTGGGGACATTGGCCTGGTCATAGTTGAACACCGGCCGGGCCGCGCCCCAGGCCACCACGGTGCCATCGCGGCGCAGCGCCAAGCTGTGGTAATCGCCGCCCGCCACGGCCACCACATTGGATAGACCGGGAGGCACGGCCACCTGGCCATCGTCATTGTTGCCCCAGGCCACCACCGTGCCGTTGCTGCGGACGGCCAGGCTGTGCTCGGCCCCGGCGGCAATGGCGATTAAATTGGTGGCGGAAGGGAAAACCGAGGCCTTGCCGTTGGCATTGTCACCCCATGCGGCCAACAGCCCGTTGGCGCGCAGGGCCAGGGTGTGATTGGCGCCGCAGGCGATGGCTTTAACGTCCGCCAAACCACCCGGCACATTGGTCTGGCCCAACTGGTTGCGGCCCCAGGCCACCACCGTGCCGTTGCTGCGCAAAGCCACGCTGTGATGCAGGCCGGCAGCGATGGCTTTGACATCGCTCAAGCCGGGGGGTGCGGCGGCCTGGCCGTAGGAGTTGTCGCCCCAGCCCACCACCGTCCCATCCCGGCGCAAGACCAGGCCATGCTGGCCTCCCAGAGCGATGGCGGTAAGGTTGGACAAGCCGCCGGGCGGCCGCAGGCTCACCCAGACCGGGCTGACGAAGACCTCCTCCTGTCCCCACGCCACCAGGCTGCGGGATTCGCCGCCAGCCAGGACCGTCAACTGAACAATATCGCTGGGGGTATTGCCGCCGGCGTTGGAGACGATGACCTGATAAAAGCCGGCATCATTGGTGCTTACCGGGCTGAACGTGAGAACGGGTCCGGTGGCGCCCGGGATGTTCACATTATTCTTGCGCCATTGGTAGGAGGTGGCCCCGGTGGCGGAGACGCTGAGGGTGACGGCGCTGCCCGCCAGCACCGTCTGGCTGCGCGGTTGCTCGGTGATGATGGGAGGCAGCAGCACGGTGAGAGAGGCGGGCGGGCTGGTCACGGCTCCGGCGATATTGGTAATCACGACGGTGTAGGTACCTGCATCAAACCATTGGACATTGGGCAGCAACAACACCGAGAGGTTGCCGTTGGCAAGTGCCGTGCCGTCCTTGTACCACTGATAACTGAGCGGGGAGGTGCCGCTGGCGGTCACGGTGAATTGCACCAGCGCGCCCTGGGGGACGGTCTGGGATTGCGGGGGGGTCACCACCACGGGCGGCGCGAGGACCGTGAGGGTGGCGGCGGTGCTGGTGATCGAGCTGACGGGGTTGGCCACCACCACGCGGTAAGCGCCGGCTTGGTTGGTCTGCACGTTGGCGAGGGTCAGCAGGAAATTGGTGGCGCCGGGGAGGTTGGTGCCCTGACGCTGCCATTGGTAGGTGATCGGCTCACTGCCAGTCACGCCCGCCTGAAATTGAACGGTCTGCCCCACCAGGACGGTGGCGCTTTGAGGTTGCAGCGTAAAACTCAGCGGCTCCCAAAAGAGCGCGAGGGCGTGTTGGTTGCCGGCAGCAATGGCCACCACGTTGCTCAAGCCGGCGGGGGGGGTAATGCTGCCGGTCAAATCCCCCCAGGCAAAAATGGCACCGTCATTGCGGCGGGCCAGGGTATAATTGCTGTAGGCGCTGATGCCCAAGATATTATAAACGCCGGAGGGGATGTTGCCCTGGCCGAAGTAATTGCTGCCCCAGACCACCACCTGGCCGCTGCTCAGGAGGGCGGCGGCGTGTTGAAAACCAGCCGCCACCGCCACCACATCCAGCGTGCCGCTGAAGCCCAGGCTGGCGGGCACGGCGGGCGCGCCATACCCCCACGCCACCACGTAACCGCGCTGGCCGGCCGGCCGGACCACCGCCAGGGCGTAACTCGGGGCGGCGGCGATGGAAATGACATTGGCCAGGGCGGGCGTGGCCGCCGGGGGGGAGCCCCACGCCGCCACGGCGCCGCCGCCATAAATGGCGAGGTTGTAAAACTCACTGGCGGCAATGGCCGTGGCATCCGTAAAGGCCGGCGTGTTGGTCTGGCCGGACTCATTGGCGCCCCAGCTTATCACCGTGCCATTGGCCCGCAGGGCCACGCTATGATTGGCGCCGGCGGCCACCGCCACGACATTGAGCAAACCGGGCGGGGGAGTGGCCTTGCCGAAACTGTTGTCCCCCCACCCCAGCACGGTGCCATTGGCGCGGACCACCAGCGCATGATTAGGCCCCGCCGCGATGGCACTGGCATCCTTCAAGCCGGCGGGGAAATTGACCCCCGCGATGGCGTTGCTGCCCCATTGGGCGAGCGTGGCGGTCAGGGCCGCCGCCGGGAGTTCTGCGGTGACGATCAAGCCGCCCAACAAGGTGAATAACCACGGTACTTTCATGCAGCCTTCGGTCGTTGGGGCGCGCCCCGCCGGGTAATCAATATAAACGCCTCACCCATGAATCACCAACTCGATGTTTTCCGGCAAATCCTTGGCCACCTGGGTGATGACGCTGCCCTTGAGCAACTTCTCCAGGCCTTTGCGATGCGAGGCGCCCAGGAAAAGAAAATCCACCCCCAGCGTGGCCGACAAGTCGAGGATGGTGGCCGCCGGATTTTCGCTGATTAAATACAGCGGTATGACGGTGACACCGTTGCGTTTGCCCTCCTCCAACATGCGGTACATGATGGTGGCCGCCATCTTGTCGTCCTGCCATCGCGGATGCTCCGGGCGCTCGACCGGACCGGGGAGGTTGACCGCCAGCTCCTTCACATACAACACGTAGAGCGTGGCCGAGCGCAGCCGGGCCTCCTCCAGGGCAAAGCGCAAGACGGGCGTGATGCCGCGGGCTGCCACCAGAATGGCCTGGCCGGGGTTGATGCGCAGTTGAAATTCCTCGCCCTCGGCCGGAGCCACCACGGCGGCCACCTCCTCGCTGACGGTGATGGTGCGGAAACCGGCGCGGCGCTGGGCCCAGGCGCGCAGAGCCAGCCCGACAATCAAAATGCAGACGATGAAAAAGAGGGCGTTCTGCTTGGTCTTGGCCAGGGTGATTTCCACCGCCAGCAACACGAGGAAAGTAACCGCCATGGCGCCCCACTCGTACCAGCGCAGGTGGAGCTTGCGGTTCATGAGGCACGAGCCGAGGTTGACGGTGATGGCGCCCACCACGCCGATGGCATACAATTCCATCAGCGATTTCTGGTCGGGTGACAACGCCACCACCACAAACGGCAGCACGGTGGCAATGATCATGGGGAGCCAGGGGACGCCAAATTTGTTAAGTTTGACAAACGAGCGCGGCATCTCCCCGTCGCGCCCCAAGAGGTAGGTCAACCCAATGAGCGCCCCGATGGCGGTATTGACGGCGCTGATGAGCAGCACGCCCACGATGATGCCCGTCACGATGCCGAAATAATGGCCAAACGCCGGCCCCAGGGTCATCGTGCCGTATTGCTCGGCCAGCAGGCTGATCATGTCCTCCCACCGTTTGTGGAGCAGGCCGTCCATCTCCGGCGTCTTGGGCAGCGAAAGCATGGCCCAGCCCAGCAGAATGGTGCCGCCCACCCCCTCCACCGCCACCACCAGGATGGACTTGCGCGCCGTTTTCTCCACGCGCGGGGCGTCCATGGTGGCGCCGGGGTCCAGTTTCATGACGCCGGTCATGTTGGCGATGGCCTCCACGCCGCTGAGGGCCAGAATCGTCCCCACAAACGCCGTCCATTGAAAGCTGAAGCCTTTGCTGGAAGGCTCGATGTGGGCGAGGGTGAGATGCGGCAGGCTCAGGAGAATGATGAGGATGACCACCGCCACCATGGGCACGGCCAGGGAGATGGCAAAACTGCCGCTGTGTTTGGGGCCGAAGTAATTGATGAGGCCCATGCCGAGGATGAGGGACATGGTGGCCAGCGGCAGGTAGTGCTCGGGCACGCGAAAATAGACCATGGCCACCCAACCGCTCAGGGCGGCGGTGACGCAGAAATTGGCCACCAGCATGAATGCCCCGATGACCGCCACCAACCGGCTCTGGCTGCGGGCGGCCGAGTACACGCCGCCGCCGTCCGGGAAGTGTTTGCAGATGACGGTGTAATTATACCCCACCAGGGCGGTTAGCAAACACACCGCGATGATGATGGGGAGGGCGGAGTAGGAGGCCGCCACAAACGCGGCCCCGATGACATACGCCTTGCTGGTGCCCCAGTCGCCATACAACAGGGCCGCCGCGCGCATCCAATCCACATTGCGCGGGCGGTGCATGCCAGTCCCGTCCATATTATCCAGCCGCCGCCGGGAGGCGGGTTATGCCCCTGGGTTTCATTGCCCGCCGCCCAATGTCGCCAAGCCCGGCCTGTTCGTCAAAACCAAACATTCCCGCCGGCAGGCCCCCCTCCCCCGCCCCTCTGGGGGCAAAAGGGGGGGCCAGGGTTGCCCCCTGGCCCGCCTCATCATCGCCGGCTTTAATCCCCCCCTGCCAACGTCCTGGGAGGGCGCGCCGACGGCGCAGGGTATGCCCGGGATTGCAATTTGGACGCGGCTGACGCAGGCTGGGGCGGTGGGCAGTCGCATGAAATCCCGCCACACACCCGCGACGTCGGCTCCGGTGCTCCAGATGGCACCGGCGGTGGAGAGCACCGCCTGGGCCCGCCCGTGGGTGCAGCTCAAGTACATCACCTTTCATCCCTGCATTTACCCGGCGATGATCAAGGCCGCCTCACCCGATGCCCGGCCGGGGGCTTTGGTGCATGTGTATGACAAGCAGGGCCGCCCTTTTGGAGCGGGCTGGTACCATCCCAAGGCCCGCGTGCCGCTGCGCATGATTTACCATGGGGCGGAAACCATCACGGAAGCCTACGCGGATACCCTGTTCGAACGGGCATTGGATTTACGGTTGCGCCGGCTGAATCTTCCCGCCCACACCGACGCCTTCCGTGTGGTGCACAGCGACGGCGACGGACTGGGAGGCCTGGTGGTGGACAAACTGGGGGACGTGCTCAGTGTGGAGCTTCACAGCCTGGCGGCGCATCAGCGGCTTGAGCATTGGCTGCCGCGTCTGCACCAGGTCCTGGACACCCGCCGGGTGGTGGTGAGCGTGGAGCCGCAAATCGCCAAAGTCGAAGGGATTCCCCTGCCCCCCGGCGAGCCGGCCGTGCGCTCTGTCCGGGTGCGCGAGCATGACCTGAAATACGAAATCAATTTTGCCACCGGCCACAAAACCGGTTTTTTTTGCGATCAGCGCGACAACCGGCAGCGCCTGCGGGCCTGGGCCAACGGCGCGCGGGTGCTGGATTTGTGCTGTTACACCGGCGGTTTTGCGCTCAACGCCGCCGCCCACGGGGCGGCGGAGGTCACCGGGGTGGATCTGGACGAGGAGGCCATCGCGCAGGCGCGCCGCAATGCGCATCTCAATCAACTGCGCGTGCAATGGGTGCACTGCGATGCCTTTGCCTACGCCCGCCAGATGCAGCAGAACGGCCAGCTCTGGGATGTGGTGATTCTGGATCCGCCCAAGTTAATTCCGAGCCGGGAGGAGGCCGCCCAGGGCCGCCGGAAATACGAGGATTTGAACAGCCTGGCGGCCACCTTGCTCAAGCCGGGCGGCCTGCTGGTCACCTGCTCCTGTTCGGGCCTGCTGGCGGCGGAGGACTTCGAGTTTCTGGTCTGCCGCGGCATCCATCGGCGACATCGCCGTCTGCAAATCCTGGAGCGCACTGGGGCGGCGCCGGATCATCCCGTGATGTCCAGCGCTCCCGAGGGCCGCTATCTCAAAGTCCTCTGGGGCCGGGTCTGGCCCGCTTGAGGCATGGCCACGGCGACGGAGCGGCCGCAGGGCAAGGAAGGCGCCTGGCCTCCCGGCCATCAGCCGGGCGGTGGGGACAGCCCGGAGGTTCAATCCAAAAATTCCATGGCCACCGAGGCACGGGCGGATTTGCCGGTGGCGGCAACCAGGCGGATGCCGCCGCGAATGCGTTCGATGTGTTGGACGCGATCAAAGCCTTTGGGAATCGCCGCCACGCCCATGATGTAAGGGATGATGAGGGGCATGTCGGGCGTCAGGTTTTCGACGGTGGGATGACCGGCGCGGCTGAGCGGATTGGGGGCGGCCGATTCCGCGAGGCCCAGGTGAAAATAGGAGGTCACGTCTTCCAGGCCCATCACGTGAACGTGACGGCCATTCCAGGGGGGATAATGCCGGCCGCCGTTGCTAATCCAGAAAATCGTCTGCCGGAGCACCCGCGGATCCTTCAGGGCGAACCAAACATAGCCTTCCTGCGGAAACGTGACGGCGGTCCAGGCAAACGGCAGTTTGGGATCGTTCACCATGAGGACCAGGTCCTCAAAACCACGCCGCGCCGGGTAGGCGGTTAAATCCGCCGTGGTGCCATCGAGCCGGGGCACCCGGGCCAGGGAATCAAACCGGGCGCCCGGCTTGAGACACTGGTAGCCGCCCTGGGCGGGGTCCTCAAAGGGTTGCGGAAACACCTGGCCCCAAACGAAGCGGCTGGTGGAAATTAAACCGGAACCCTCCGCCGCCGGGAACCGCAACATGGCGTGGTGGCCGAAGTTCATGGGGCCGGTGAAACCGGAGAGCACGTGCCGGCAATAAACCGCGGTATGGTCTTCGCGCAAAAACAGCACCTTGTCCACCAGCCCGGGCCGGATCCGGGTGGGCAACTGCAGGTGCAGGCAGTGGGTGCCGGCCTCGTTGATATGCGCCAGACATTTCCAGCGGGCGTTGGCGGTCTCGCCATGGACCGGGTGCTGCTCGCCGCGCCAGGGGGTGGTGTTGGCCCCGAAGGGCAGACAGAAGAAATCGCCGCGCAATACCCGCAGAATGGGGGGCAGTTTGTTCCACCCCTTTTCCTCCGCCCACGGCGCCACGTGGTAGGGCTGCACTGTGCGCCCGCCCAGATTAAACGTCACCGGCCCCAGGTGCCCGCCGGTTTGCGTGACAAACATCTCGACGCGGCTGGAAGACATGCGCCATGAAGGCTGGCCCTGCACCGTCCGCAAGGAAGTGGTTTTCATGGCGGGGAGTGTAATGGGGTGGAGGCAGGCTGGCAAACCTAATGCCGGGCCTCGGCAGGCCATACTTCGCCGCGTTGTGCCCTCACGGCCATCACCATCCCACCGGCATGGGTGGGCCATGCCTGCATAGCGGGGCGCGGAGCCTTTTTCGCCGCTTGCCGGGAGGGGCGGCGGCCCTTAAGTTGGTGATCATGCAAGCCGTTCAAACGTTCACGTTCAGGCGCAGTTGGGCCGGTATGATGCTGGCGCTGGGCTGCGCCGCCTTCGCCACCTGCCTTATGAGCGCACCGCAAGCCACGGATGCCTTTTACCCCACAAACCGCCCGCCGCTCCAACCGGCGAAGTTTGCCGCCCTGCCGGTGGGGGCCATCCGGCCGGAGGGCTGGCTGCTGCGCCAGCTTACCTTGCAGGCGCAGGGTCTCACGGGGCATTTGGACGAATTCTGGCCGTCCCTGCGCGACTCGGCCTGGAAAGGCGGGACGGGTGACGCCTGGGAGCGCGGCCCGTATTATTTGGATGGGCTGGTGCCGCTGGCGTGGCAACTGGACGATCCCAAGCTCAAAGCCATCGCGCAAAAGTACCTGGATTTCATCCTCGCCAGCAGCCAGCCCAACGGCTGGTTCGGCCCGGAGAAAAACAAGGATCGCTGGCCGCTGGCGGTGGCGGCGAAGGTGCTGATGCAATATCACGAGGCCACCGGCGATCCGCGCGCCCTGCAGGTGCTGCAAAATTATTTGCGCTATCTGCGGGACAATCCGCCGGACTGGCCGGATCGCGAGTGGCGCGGCGTGCGGGCCATGGAGCATGCGGTGCTGGCCCTGTGGTACTACAACCGCACCGGCGATGCTGATGCGTTGCGCGTGCTGGAATCCATCCACCGCAACAGCTTTGACTGGATCGGTTACTTCATTGAATTCCCCTTCCGCGAGCCGCGCCATCGCCCGCCGCATCCGCTGCGGCACGACACGCATGTCGTGAATCTCGCGATGGCCATCAAGTACCCCGGCCTGTGGCTGCAATACTCCGGCGACGCCCGCGCCCATCATGCGCTGTATGCCGCCATGGGCAACCTGGACCAGTACCATGGCCAGGTGGGTGGCCGCTTTGGCGGGGATGAGCATCTGGCGGGCCGCCATCCTTCGCAGGGCACCGAGCTATGCGCGATTGTTGAGTATATGTATTCGCTGGAAAAACTGGTGGAGTACCTGGGGGATCCCGCGCTGGCCGATCGGCTGGAAATGCTGGCGTATAATTGCAAGCCGGGCACGTGCACGCCGGATTACTGGGCGCATCAATACGATCAGCAAGCCAACCAGGTGCTGGTTTCGCGGGCCAAACGCCGGTGGACCACCAACGGGGATGATTCCAATCTATACGGTCTGGAGCCCAATTTTGGTTGTTGCACGGCCAACATGCATCAAGGCTGGCCCAAGCTGGTGGCCCACTTGTGGATGGCCACGCCTGATCAGGGGTTGGCCGCCATCGCCTACGGCCCCTGCCGCGTGCAGGCCCGGGTGGCCGATGGCGCGCCAGCCACGCTGCGGGTGGAAACAGATTATCCTTTCGATGAAACCATCCTGGTGAAAGTGGCTTTGGACCGGCCGGCGGCATTCCCGTTGTATTTGCGCATTCCCGCCTGGGCAACGAATGCCACGCTGAAAGTCGGTGCCCGCACCCTCAAGGCCACGCCGGGGAGTTTTGTGCATGTGCAACGCAACTGGAAGGACGGCGACACGGTGCAGCTCCGCCTGCCCATGCCGTTGCGGGTGGAGCGCCGCTATAATAACAGCGCGGCCATTCTCCGTGGTCCGTTGTATTTCTCGCTGCGCATCGGGGAAGAATTCAAGGAACTCCAACGGCATCATCCCACCCTGCCGGTGGTGGATTGGGAGGTGCATCCCACCACGGCCTGGAATTATGCGCTGTTATTGGATGAGAAGAATCCCGGGAAAAGTTTCAAGGTGCGCCGCCAGCCGGTGGGCGCCATGCCGTTTGACAATGCCACAGCGCCGGTGGTGCTGACCGGCCGGGGCCGGCGCGTGCCGGAATGGACCCTGGAGCAGAACAGCGCCGCAGCCCCGCCAGCGAGTCCGGTGGTGGCCGTGGGGCCGTTGGAAACCCTCGAGCTGGTGCCCTACGGCTGCACACGGCTGCGGATCACGGAGTTTCCTGTGCTCGCAAAATAGGGCGGGGTTACTGGGCCGGCCAGCGCGTGCCATCCGTGAACTGCGTTTCCCGCAGCTCGATGATAGCCTTGCGGGCGTCAGCCGGGATGATGACATTTTTGAACTCCAGCTCGGCCTCGCTGTTCTTTTCCACCAGCGGCGTCTCGGCCGCCAACAGCAAGGCCTCGCGCTCGCCCACGGGATTGGCGCCGGAATCGAGGAAGTAGAGTTTTACCGTCAATTTGCGCAGGGGTTTGTTGGCGTGGTTTTTGGCGGCCACCTTGACGCCGCGCTCGGCGCCGCTGCCGGTGAACTCCACAAAGTCCAGTTGCACGGGGCGGCGACGGTTGCCAAAGTCCAGGGGCACAATTGGCTCGGGCGCAGGCGGCGGTTTGGGGGCTTCCACCTCGGTGGGCGGAGGGGGACGGGAAGCCGGAGGAGTCGCCGGGCGTGAGCCGCCGCTCTTGGCGGGCTGATTCCCGGCGGCCGCCTTGGCGGCGATCTGGGCCAGTTGCACCAGAAACGCCTGCACCTTTTGCGGATCGGCCTCAAACTTGGGCGTCAAGCCCTGCTCCAAATCGAGGGTGAGGGCGCGCTCCTTCTCATTGAGCATGATGGAGAGGGCGTGAATACGCCAGTGGCCGTCCTCCTTTTTGAGGCTGTATTCGGTGTGCAGCCGGGCCTTGCCCAACGTCTCCACGGTCTGACAGCGGGCCGTGTCCTCAGTCACCTGCGGCTCGCCCACTTCCGTCTCCGTCTTGACCGTCGCCATGCCCACGTTGATGCGGTTGCCGGGGTTGAAATGTTTTTGCGCGGCACGGGTCAGGAGTTTGCGAGCCTTCTCGGCATCCTGCGCCTTGTTGGCGTCCACCCAGTCTTGCACTACTTTGCGCACGGCCGCGGGCTCATCGCCCGAGGCCGCGCTCGCGGCGCCCGCGCCGGCGCTGAGCCAGAACAGCAAGACACCGGCGAGCAACAAGGAGAAGTTCCACCCGCGAGGGTGGAGACCCGAACAGGATGGCAAGGCATGCATCATAAGCCCGTCAAAGGTTTACCTGTTCAATGTACGCCCCGGGCGGCAAAAGGAAAACAGAAAAGGCCTGCCCAAAACCGGTTTTCATGACAATTTAAGCGCATGTTACGAATCTTGCTGTCATTGAGCCTGCTGCTGGGCGTCGTGGCCCAGGCGGCCGTGCGGACCAAGGCGGCGCTCTGGCTGGAGCACTCGGCGGCCCGGCCGGGCGACATCGTTTGGGCTGGCGTGCAGTTGCGCATGCCTGGCAAGTTGCACACTTATTGGCAGTACGGCGGCGATGCGGGCGGCCCCACCACCATCAAATGGCAACTGCCGCCCTTCCTGAAGGCTGGGGAGATTCAGTGGCCGGTGCCGGAGAAACATGAGGATAGTGGTTTGTTCACTTATGTTTATTACCGCGAGGCCTGGCTGTTGGTGCCGCTGCAAATCGCCTCCAATGCCCCCGCCGGCCCGGTCACTCTCCGTGCCCAGGTCTCATGGCTGGAGTGCGAAACCACCTGCCTGCCGGGCGAAATGGAAGTGGTGGCCGAATTGACCATCGGCCGCCAAGCAGTGCCCTCCCCCCAGGCGGCCAACTTTGCCATGGCCCGGCAACGGCTGCCTCAAACCGGGGCCAAGGCCACGGCGCGCTGGGGGGCGCCGCAGGGCGACCTCCGTCAATTGGAAATCGAATGGGAGGCCGGTCCCGGGAGTGAATCCCCGGATTTCTTTCCCCTGCCCGAGGAGACATTCACGGTGGCGGGGGAGACGACCGTCAAGGAGTTGTCGCCGGGACGCTGGCAGTTGCGCAAGGAGGTCAAACGCCACGGCGCCGCCTGGCCGACACGCATCAAAGGTGTGCTGGTGGCAGGTTTCAAGGACCAGGTGCGGGGCTTTGCCGTGGAATTCCAGCCCGGCGGCGAGGCGCCATCCTCCCCGCCGCCCGCCGCCGCGGCGGCCGCCAAAGCCGGCTTGTGGGTGTACGTGATTCAGCTTTTGGGGGCGCTGGCTGGCGGATTCATTTTGAATTTCATGCCCTGCGTGCTGCCGGTGGTTTCGTTGAAAATCCTCAGCTTTGTGCATCAGAGCCAGGCGCAGCCGCGGGAGGTGCGGCGGCTGGGGATGGTGTATGCGGCGGGAGTGCTCTGCTCCTTTCTGGTGCTGGCGCTGGTGGTTTTAGGGGCGCGGCTGGCCGGGCAGAGTGTGAGCTGGGGCATTCAGTTGCAGAATCCGGCCTTTGTCATGGTGCTGGCCATGGTGATGACGTTGGTGGGCCTGAACCTGTTTGGGGTGTTTGAGATTCTGCCCGGCAGCGGTTTGTTGGGCGCCGCCTCGTCACTTACGGCCAAGGGGGGGACTGCCGGCGCCTTTTTCAACGGAGTGCTCGCCACGTTTCTGGCCACCGCCTGCACGGCGCCGATGTTGGGCGCGGCCGTCGGTTTTGCCTTTGCACAGCCGTGGCCGGCCATGATCCCTCCCTTCTTCCTGGCGATTGGGCTGGGCATGGCCCTGCCCTATGTGGTGCTGTCGTATAATCCGGCGTGGCTCAAATGGCTGCCCAAGCCGGGCGTGTGGATGGAGCGATTCAAGCAATTCATGGGTTTTCCCATGCTGGCCACCGCGGTCTGGCTGCTCAGCCTGGCCATCGAGGCCCTGGGCACCGGCCGCGCCGTCTGGCTGGGGATGGTGCTGCTGGTGGTGGCCCTGGGGGCCTGGATTTACGGCGTTTGGGTGCAGGGCCAGGCACGCAAGGGAGCCTGGGTCCTCATCGCCCTGCTGGCGGCCATCAACCTTTATCTACTGGAAAATGTGGCCCGCTGGCGTCATCCGCCGGAGCCATCAACGGGCGGTGAAGAAATCATCCGCCTGCATCCCAACGGCATTGAGTGGCGCCGGTGGAGTCCGGAGGCCGTGGCCGCCGCGCGCGCCCAGGGGCGTCCGGTGTTGGTGGACTTCACGGCCTCCTGGTGCCTGACGTGCCAGGTCAACGCCAAAACCAGCCTAGAAATCCCGGAAGTGCGCGAAAAACTCAAAGCCATCAATGCGGTGGCGTTGTTGGAAAACAGCTATCGCAAGAATAAAACCGTGATCGAAGAGCTGGCGCGGCATGGCCGGGCGGGCGTGCCGCTGGTGCTGGTCTATCCCAGGGACGCCTCCAAACCGCCGATTGTCCTGCCGGAGTTGCTCACCCCGCGCATGGTGTTGGAAGCCCTGGACCAGGCCGCGCGCTGAGCGGCCCGGGTGCCTAATTGAGTTTGACCCCGCGGCGAATGTAGGTGGGGACGTCCAAATCCTCACCATCCCGGATGGTGGGATCACTTTTATCGAAGCGCCCTTTGGAAACCACCTCCAGCGGCAGCATGACTTGTTCCGCCCCGGCCCGTTTGCCGCGCACACGCCCGCCCTGTTTGCGAAAATGCTGGCGGGCTTTTTCGGGCGGGACTTCCGGAGGCGGCGGCACGATGCGCGCCGGTGGACGCGGCGCGGCGGGAGGGAGAAAACTTTGGGCTTCGGATTCGTCCGCGGGTGCGGGCCGCGGCGGGGCTTCAGCCGCCGGGGCTTCGGCGGGCGTGACCGGTTCAACTTCCCGTCCTGCCAGGGTGGAGGCCATTAAAGTAACAAGCAGGCGTCCGCGCAAAGCCGGATCACACGCCACGCCCCAGACGAGGTGGGCTTGGGGGGCCTGCTGCCGGAGCTGGGCACTCAGCCACTCCAGATCGGCCGGCAGCAAGTCCTCACCGCCCGCAACGCCCACCACCATGAACCCCCATTTCTGCCATTCGCCGGCCTGGCCCGCTCCCAACTGCTGGCTTAATTGGGACCAGACCTCAAAAGTACGATTGTCCCCCGCCGCCTCGGCGGCGGCCAGTTGACATTCCACCGCCCGGCCGGCGGTGGCCGTGCGCAGGGCGCCCAGGTCCAGTTGCATCAACCCGGGCAGGGCCAGCAGGCGCCACCAGGCGGCCACCACATTCGCCAGCCGCTCGTTGGCCGCAGAGAGGAGCTGCGGAACGGTCTGGCCGGCATCGCCCTTTTCCAGGAGCGTCTGATTATCCAGGGGTATGGTGATGTCGGCTTCGTCGCGCAGGCGGCTCAGGGCCAGGATGGCCTGGCGTCGGCGGCGCGAGCCTTCCATTTCGAGGGGCATGGCAACGATGGCCACCACCCAGGCGCCGGCGGCCCTGGCTGCCCGGGCAATCACCGGCGCGGCGCCGCTGCCCGTGCCCCCACCCAGCCCCGCCAGCAGAAAAACCACCTCCGCACCGGCAACCAGCGCCGGCAGCTCGGCTTCGCTGGCTTCGGCTGCCGCTCTTCCCTGCTTGGGGTCACCGCCGGCGCTGAGGCCGCCCAGCACCGGGCGGCCCAGCAGGAACGTTTCCACCCCGGCGCGCATTTGCAAGGCGCGCCAACTGGTGTCCACCGCCACACAACGGATGCCCGGCCAAGGGGCGCGCGCCAGCAGGGCGGCCAGGTTGCCGCCCGCTCCCCCCACGCCAATCACCGTGATTTTGGGGGCCGCCGGCTTGGCGGCAGGCATCGGTGCCGAAGGAGATTGTTCGCTCATAAATGGTCTTCACCCGCGCGCCACCAATCCAC
Source organism: Verrucomicrobiia bacterium (assembly GCA_026414565.1). Classification (NCBI taxonomy): domain Bacteria; kingdom Pseudomonadati; phylum Verrucomicrobiota; class Verrucomicrobiia; species Verrucomicrobiia bacterium. Next base: position 156,623 of record JAOAIT010000055.1, on the reverse strand, counting down.
TCAAGGTATCGCGGAAGCGCTCCAACAGACTGGGCTGCCGTTTTTGTTGAATGGAGGCGTATTTGACCAGGCCGATGGCGGTGGCGAACTCCGGCTGGTCCTGGGTGGATTGAATGCTGTTGATCGAGCCGTTGCGCCCCAGATAGACCGGCAGTTGAAAGATCTGCTCGGCCAGTTGTTGAATGCCGGGGATGCGCGCCCCTCCGCCCACCAGGAACACGCCGCGGCGCAAATGGTCCAGCCAGCCGGCCTGGGCCAGATCGTTTTCGATGAGCTGCAGGATTTCCTCGATGCGCAACGCCATGATGCGGTTGAGGTGTTCAAGGTTGATGGTGCGCATCTGGAGGCCGTGCTCCGTCTCCAGCGAGAGGTTCTGGCCGTGCCACTCGGGGCGGGTGAGCGCGCTGCCATACTCGATTTTCAGTTGCTCGGCGCGCCCGAGCGAAACCTTGAGGCCAATGGCCAGATCATTGCTGATGTGGTCGCCTCCCACCGCCAGCACGCCGGTGTGTTTGCACAATCCCCCCGCATAGACCACATAATCAGTGACCCCCGCCCCCAGGTCAATGACCAGAGATCCCATCTCCTTGTCCTCGTGGCTCAGCACCGCCAGGGCGGAGGCGAGGCCGTTGAAGGCCACGCCATCCAAACCGAGCTGCAACCCCTGCACCACCCGCATGGCCGTCTTGATGCGGTTGTCATTGCCGTGCACCACGTGCACATCCACCTCCAACCGGCTGCCCAACATGCGGACGGGGTTGGGAATGCCCGACTGGCCGTCCACGGTGAAATCCTGGCGCATGGTGTGGATGATGGCGTTGGAGGAGGGAATGACCACCGCCCGCGCATTTTGAATCACCTGCTGCACGTCCTCCTCGGTGATGTCCCGATCCACCGAGACGATCTGGTGCACCCCCCGGTTGGTCAGCCCCTGAATATGGCCGCCGGTGACGCCCAGACATACACTGCGGATTTCGACGTCCGCGTTTTTCTCCGCCTCGGCAATGGCCACGCGCACATCTTCGGCGGCCTGCACCGGGTCCACGATCTCGCCCTTGCGCACGCCGCGTGAGGCGCACTGGCCGATGCCAATCAGATTCAAGGCGCCGGCGGCATTCATCTCACCCACCACGGCCACCACTTTGGCGGTGCCGATCTCCAGACCCACGATGACAGAGCTTCTAGACATCTTTTTTGCGGTTGGTGTTGCGGACGGTCTTGGCCGGTTTGGGGGGGGCAGGCGGTACGGCCGCAGCGTCCACAGTGGTGTAGGGCACGTTGTTGGCGACGGACAAATCGAGCGACGCCAGCGCCCGGCCCTGGCGCTGCACGTAATCATGCACGGCGCGCCATCGCCAGAGCTGCCGTTCCAGATTCTCCATGCCGAAACAAATCCGGCTTCCCTGCCCGGTGTGCACCACCATTACTTCCGGGCTGGTCAAATCAATCCAGCGCAGGTCCACCAAGCCGGCCATGGGCGAGCGTTCAAAGATGGTGATCAACCGCAGCGCGGCCTTGACCTGGGGCGATTCCACCACCTTGCCCGGGCGCAGTTCGACGTAGTTGATGCCGGTGATGACCGGCAGAAACTGGTTGGTGGCCGTCCACGGCACCGCCCGCTGGCCGGGGGTCACCGGCAGCATTACATAGCCGGAGGCGTCGAGGGTGAAGACCACCGGATCGCGCACCCCCGGGCCCATCGGCTGCAGGACCTGGGCCACCGGCTCGCGCTCGGTGATGCGCAGGCGCAGCGTTTGCGGCAGCACCCGCTCGACGGAGACCGACGCGATCATCGGCACCAGCTCGAGGTCACGCTTCACCCGGTTCAGATCCAGCGCAAAAAGGTTCTGGCCCACCTTCAAATCCGCCCAGCGCCGGATTTGTTCGGGCGAGATCACGCCATCGGTCTGGATGTCGATCGTCTGGATGGAGAAGGAGGGGTTGTTGTAGATCAACTGGTCCATCAACCAGCTCCAGCTTCGCCAGAGCAGAAACATGCCCAGCAGGGCCAGCATGGAGAAGGCCATGGCTTTGGAGGCCGTGCGCAGGCGATCCGAGCGCAACCGCACCCCGCCACGGTTCACCTCCAGCACGCGCGGGGGGTCCGCCCGCCGGCTCTTGTTCTTTTTTCCAAAGGGCCACATGATGCCGATTAAACTTCGTTCGTCCTCACGGCAACCGCGGCGTCTGCGCGGCGCAAAGCCAGGTCAACCATGCGTTGACAGAGGGCGGCATAGTCCAGGCCCGCCGCTGCCGCCGCCTTGGGCAGCAAACTGGTCTCGGTCATGCCCGGCAGGGTGTTGATCTCCAGCACCATGGGCTGGCCGTTTTCCGTCACCATGATGTCCACCCGGGCATAATCGCGGCCGCCGATGGCATGAAATGCCCCCAGGGCCGCCTCTTGGACGCGGGCGGTCACCTCGGGCGGCAGGGGCGCGGGGCACAGATACTCGGTGGCCCCTGCGGTGTATTTATTATGGTAATCATAAGCGCCACGTTTGGGGCGCACCTCCACCACCGGCAAAGGCTGACCGTCCAGAAGGCCCACTGTGGTTTCGCGCCCGAACAAACGCGGTTCGACAAGGGCGCGGCGGTCGTGTTGCAGCGCCTGGGCCAGAGCGGCCGGCCATTGGTCGGGCGCGTCCACAAAAGCCAGGCCCACACTGGAGCCCTGACAGACTGGCTTGACCACCAGCGGCGGCGTCCAGCCGGCCGGCCAGGGGGCGGCCGGATGCTCCACCACGACAAAGGGCGCGGTGGGCACACCCGCCGCCTGGCACCGTTGCTTGGTGAGCACCTTGTCAAAGGCCACCCGGCTGGCCTCGGGACCGCAGCCGGTATAGGGCACGCCCAGCCGCTCCAACTCCTCCTGCACCGCGCCATCCTCCCCATAGGTGCCGTGGAGCGCCAGAAAAACGACATCCGTCCCCGGCGGCAGCCGCCAGCGGCCGGGCTGCGCGTCCACCTCGGTGACGGTGTGTCCCAGCCCCCGCAAGGCACGGGCCACCGCCGCGCCGGAGCGCAACGAAACCTCGCGCTCGGCGGAGGGGCCGCCCATGAACACGGCAATATGGAGGTGCGCTCGCATGGATGCTTACCGATAACGTCCGCAACAGGGCCGCCCCGGAGGCGCCGCCATCCCACCGCTTCCTGCGGCGCTCGCGGCCCCCGGGTTTTCCGCCCGCAATTGTTCAGCCAGCCGGTGCGCGGCCACCGTGATGTCGGCCCCGGCGCCGATGAACAAGGCCAAATCTCCCGGCCGCAGGGCCGCGCGCACCTGTTGGGCCAGAAGCTCCGGGCCCGCCACAACCTCCGCCGCCTGGCCTTCGGCGCGAATGGCCTGGGCCAGCCATTCACTGTCCACGCCGGGGATGGGCGGCTCGCTGGCCGGGTAAATGGGCAGCAGCCAGAGGCGGTCCGCCCCCTGGAAACAAGTTGCAAATTGCTCCACGAGTTTTTGCGTGCGGGTGTAGCGATGCGGCTGAAAGGCCACCAAGAGGCGTTGCGGCGAAAGCGAGCGCATGGCCTGCAAGGTCAGCCGGATTTCGTTGGGATGGTGGCCGTAATCGTCATACACCGCGCAGCGCTCGTCCCGATAGAGGCACTGTTGGCGCCGGGCGGCGCCGCGGAAACCGGCCAGCACGCGGGCGATGTCCTCGGCCGGATAGCCCAACTGATGAAGCATGGCGATGACGGCCGCCGCATTGCTCAGATTCTGGGCGCCGAGCAGGCGCGTGGAGAATTCACCCAGCCGCCGCCGTTGATGCCAGATTTCGAAGCAGGCCACCGGCTCCGGTGTGGCCCCCGCCGGGCCGGGCAGAGGCCGGCAATGGATGAATTCCAGCCGGTAATGGGCCAGCGGATGGCAGCCGTAGGTCAGGGCATCGGACCGTTTTTTCATCAGCGCCGCCAGCCGCTCGTCATCCAGGCAATAAATCAGCGGGCCGCCGCGGACTTGATCCGCAAACTGCTGGAATTCAAGACGCACCGCGGCAAAGTCCTGAAAATAATCCAGATGGTCCTCGTCCACATTGAGCAGGATGGCCGCCTGGGGACGGAATTCCAGGAGGGTGCCGTCGCTTTCATCGGCCTCCAGCACGAACCAGGGGGGCTGCCCGTTCACGCGGCCCTGGGAAAACCGCGCATGGGGCGTCAACTGCGGCGTGAGCCAGCCCACGGCATAACTGGGGGCCGCCCCCAGTTGCTCCAGGGCATACGCGAGCCAGGCGGAAGTGGTGGTTTTGCCGTGCATGCCGGCCACGCACAAGGGCCGCTGCCGATGCGCCAGCGCGGCCAGCACCGGGGCGCGCCGGGTCACCGGCAGGCCCGCCTCCCGTGCCTGGCGCCATTCCGGATTGTCCTCGGGCACGGCGGAACTGCGCACCACCAGTTGGGGCGCGGCCGCGGTGACATGGGACGCCGCATGTCCCTGATGCACCACGGCGCCGCGGGCGCGCAAACCGGCCGTCTCGGCATTGTCCTGCAGATCCGAGCCGCTGACGCGGCAGCCCAGGTCCAGCAACAGATGCCCCAGGCCGCTCATGCCACAGCCGCCGGCGCCAATCAAATGCACCGCCAGCCTGCTGCCGGCCTGGCGCAGCAGCTCTTCCACCCCCCACGTGTCCAACTCGTAACCGTTCATGCCAAAACCTTGCCCGCCGTGGCCGCCGGGTGCTCGGGCTTGACCGTGCTGCCCGCCCCATTCCACGTGCGCATCAATGTCACCATTTGCTCGGCGATGCGCGTGGCTGCGTCCGGATGATGCCAGCGCGCCACCGCTTCGGCCATTTGTCTTCGGGCCGATTCGTCATTGGCCAGGCGCGTAATTTCACCCAGGAAACGCGCCGGCGTGGCCGCCGACTGCTCCAGCAGCACCGCCGCGCCAGCCTCGGCCAGCGCGCGCGCATTGTGGTATTGATGATTATCCGCCGCCGCCGGATAGGGAATTAAAATCGCCGGCACCCGCATGGCCGCAAACTCCGCCAAGGAGGAGGCGCCGGCGCGGCTGATGGCCAGGGTGGCCGCCCCCAGGGCCAGCTCCATTTCCGAAAAAAAGGCCCGCACCAGGGCCGGTAGCTGACGCGCGGCATAGGCCTGGCGGACGCGCTCTTCGTCCCGCTGACCGGTGAGATGCACAAATTGCCAGCCGGGCAGCGCCTTTTGCAAGGCATCCAAATCGCGCAGCACCAGTTCATTAATGGGCCTCGCTCCCTGGCTGCCGCCCATGACGAGCAGGGTGGGCACCTCCGGCCGCAACCCCAGCGCCCGCCGCGCCGCGGCCGGCTCCATGGGTTGGAATTGCGGGCGCACCGGCGTGCCCGTGTGCACCACGCGCGGATGTTTGAGGCGCGTCACCGTGGACGGAAAGCCCACAAAGGCCTGCTGCACAAACCGCGCCAGCCAGCGGTTGGCCCGGCCGGGGATGGTGTTGGATTCGTGCAAAAAGGTGACGGCTCCCAGCCGGCGTCCGGCGTGCACCGGCGGAGCGCTGGTGAAACCGCCCATGGCCAGCACGGCCTGCGGTGGCCGCGCCTGAAACCATGCGCGGCTCTGCTGATAAGACCGCCAGAAACCGTGCAAGAAAGCCAGATAACGATGTCCGCTCAAGCCCACCGCCGGGAGCACCTTGATCTCCATGCCGCGCACGCCCTGCACGGCCTGTTGATCCACTTCTTTGGGAGAGATCAGCAGCCACACACCGCAGCCGCGCGCCTGCAGCTCCTCCGCCACGGCCAGGCCGGGAAACAAATGACCGCCCGTGCCGCCGCAGGCAATCGCCACCAGGGGTTGTGACTCCGGCATCCGGCTCCTCATGCCTCCTCCTCCCGCAGGGATGGGGCCTCGCCTTCAAAGGGGTTGGCCGGCGCCGGCTCAAGCTCCACGCCGCGGCGGGCGACACTCAACAAAATGCCCACCGCCGCCATCATCATCAACAAATTCGAGCCGCCATAGCTCATGAAGGGCAGCGGCAATCCTTTATTGGGCAACAAACTGGTGACCACCGCGATATTGACAAAGGCCTGCAAACCGATCAGGGCGGTGATGCCAAAAGCCAGATACATGCCGAAGGAATCGGCGGCCCGCTCCGCAATGGCAATCCCGCAGATCAACAACACCATGAACGCCACCACCACCGCCAGGCTGCCTTTGAGGCCCAGCTCCTCGCCCACCGTCGTCAACACAAAATCCGTGTGCACTTCCGGCACAAATGTTTTTTGCCGTCCGTCGCCCAGTCCGCGCCCGTCCACCCCGCCGGAGCCAAAGGCCAGGATGGCCTGGTAAGCCTGGTAACCGGTGGTCTCGGCGTATTTTTCCGGATACAAAAAGGACAGCACGCGCGTGCGCCGGACATCGTTGTTCCAGATGGCCGCTGCAAACCCTGCAATCACCAGCAGGGCCAGCGGCAGGACATGGCGCCAGCGCACCCCCGCCACCAACAAAATCAATCCCCCCACGCTCAAAAAAAGCAACGTGGTGCCGTAATCGCGCCCTGCCAAAATCAATGCCCCCATGGCCCCGAGAAAGGCGCCCGGAATCAGCAACCCCTCCTTGAAGCGCGACATGCGCCGCTGCCGATGGGCGGCGTAAGCGGCCAGCGCGATAATGGCGGCCAGTTTTGCCAGCTCGCTGGGTTGAAAATTGACCGGCCCCAACTGAATCCAGCGGCGGGCGCCCTTGATCGTTTTGCCCAGGCCCGGCACAAACACCAGGAGCAGGGCCAAGCTCGCCAGCACCGCCAGCGGCACCGCCCAGCGCTGCCAGCGCCGGTAGTCCATGGCGGCGCACACCGCCGCCGCCATCAGGCCCAGCGCGCACCACATCACCTGCTGCTGCACCAGTTGCGCCCCCCGGGCCGTCATGCTGGCGCTGTAGAGACTGACCATGCCCAACGCCAGCAACACCCCCACGCAGCCAATCAGCAGATGGGCCACCAGCGGCAGGGTATTTCTCTCGCGGCGCATGAAAAAGTTGCCTTGCCTCACTTCCGGGAAAAAACGGACGCCCGGCTGAGGCCACCGGGCGCCCGGTCCACTGAACCCTCTTTACAGAGAAGCGGTCGTCCGGCCCGGCAAGGGTGTCACATAACCCGTGCTGGTCGGCGGCACCGCCGGCGCCGCCGGGGCGGCCTCCTGACGCGGCGGAATCACCAGTTTCTGCCCCGCGCGAATCATGGTGGTCTTCAGGTTGTTGGCAGATTTGATTTTCTCCACCGAAGTCCCCTGGCTCCGGGCAATCTTGGTCAGCGTGTCACCCGGTTTCACCTCATAGGTCACCGCCCCCGCCGGCACGGGCGCCGCCGCCGGCGTCGCAGCCGGAGCGCGCGTTTCCGGCGCCGCCGCCACGGTGGCCGCCGCCTCGGGGATTTTAAGTTTTTGACCCACGCGCAGGCGGCGCGAGTCCACGCCGGGATTGGCCTTGGCGATGGCTGTAGGACTGACGTTGTATTTCTTGCCAATCGTGGTGAAATTCTCACCGGCCTGCACTTCATGCTCGCGCACGCCGGCGGCCGTCGCCGCCGGAGCCGGAGTGGCCGTCGGCGGAGTCACCACCGCGGGTCCGGGAGTGGGCGGCAACGTGGCCCCGCCTCCGGCCAGGGTGTTCACCGGGGCAGGCGGCGCGGTCGTCCCCACGGGATTCGACGCCACATCCGGCGGAGGGGCAAAGGGATTGGCCATGCCCAAATCGGCCGGTGGCGGGTTGCTCGGCAATACCAGACCGGCCTCGTTGTTGTTGGCCACGGAGGCACCGCCCCGGTTGTCCTTGCACCCCTGCAACAACAAAGCCCCCAACAAGACCACGTGAAATGCCAGGATGGCAAACACGGCGATATAGACATTCGATTTGCTGCGCGGCCTCTGCTCATCCAGAGCGCCTTGCGGCATTAGCGGGTTTTGACTGCTCATAACTTTAACGCATTCAGCGTCCTTTCTTTGAGGTTTGGGTTTAGTTGTTGCCCCGGGCTTTTCCCTCAAAAAAGCCCGAGGCAAATTTTTCACTGCTTTGTCAAATCCTGTGCCTTCTCAGGGCCGCCATTTTTGGTTTTATTGACGGCATCTCCATTATGTTGTGCCGTCAAGGATATGCAACCACAATCTATTGTGTTTTTTAGAGACAATACCACCGACCGGAAAACGTCCCCCCGATGCTGGTAATCTCGAAATTGGTCGAAACTGGAGCAGGCGGGCGAGAGCAGCACCACATCGCCGGCCACCGCCTTCCCCGCGGCCAGTTTGACTGCCGTGGGCAAATCCTCCACCAGCTCGCAGGGGACGTATAAGTGCCACGCGGCCCGCATCTTATGCCGCATCTCACCGATGAGAAAGGCGCCTTTGACCCGCTGGGCCAGCAGCGGTCCCAGCTCATGGAAATCAAGGCCTTTGTCCTTACCGCCCGCAATGAGCCAGATGTTGGGGCCGGAGGTTTCGGCCTGGGGCATGGACAGGATGGCCTTGCGGACGGCATCCACATTGGTGGCTTTGGAATCGTTGATGTACTGGACGCCCTTGATTTCGGCCACCCATTCGCAACGATGCGGGGCGGGCGCATAGGTTTTCAGGGCATTCAGGGCGGGTGTTTTGGGCAGGCTCAACGCGTAAGCCACGCCCAGGGTGGCCATGAGGTTTTCCGCATTGTGGACTCCCCGCAGGCGGCACTGGCGCATATCCAGCAGCGGCCCTTCCCAACCGGGCAGGCGCGAGCAGATGATGCCGCGCTCCAACCACAAGTCCCCGCCGGGCTGGGTGGCACTAAAGAGGATGCGCCGGGCGTTGACGCCCAATCCCTGGGCGCGCATTTGCTCCCAAGCATCGCATTGCACCACCGCCCAATCCTCGGGCTGTTGATTGATGAAAATCCGCGCCTTGGCACGCAGGTAATCTTCCATGCCGGGGTAGCGGTCCAAGTGATCCGGCGTCACATTCATCAATACCGCCACCTGCGGACGAAAGGTCTGGATGGTCTCCAATTGGAAGGAGCTGACCTCGAGGGTCAATATCTCGTAGTCCGCACTTTGCTCCAGGACAGCGCAAACCGGCAGGCCGATATTGCCCGCCGCCACGGTGCGGCGGCCGCAGTGATTGAGCAGGCGCTCGACCAGCTCGGTGGTGGTGGTTTTGCCGTTGGTGCCCGTGATGCCCACATAGGGGCAGCGGAGGAAACGGCAACCCAGCTCCAGCTCCCCCCAGAGGGGCGTGCCCGCCTGCTGCAAACGCTGCACCAGCGGCTGCTCGAGCGGCACGCCGGGACTCAGCACCGCCAGATCAAACGGCCCGGCCACCGGCTCCTTCACCGCCAGTTGCACTTCCACGCCCGCCGTCCGCAGGGTCTCGGCGGCGCGGCGCAAATCGGGGGAATCCGCCGCGTCCACGGCCAGAACGTGGGCGCCCTGGCGGGCCAGCCAGGCGGCGGCCGCCCGGCCGCTGCGGCCCAGGCCAATCACGATCACTTTATGCGGAGGCCAGTTCATGCACGCCATGCCTCAACGTATCTTCAACGTGCCCAGCGCCAGCACGGCAAAGAGCACGCACATGATGTAAAACCGGGTCACCACCTGGGTTTCGAGCCAGCCTTTTTTCTGGAAGTGATGATGCAGGGGCGCCATCAAGAAAATGCGGCGGCCCTCGCCGTAGCGGCGGCGCGTGTATTTGAAGTACCCTGTCTGCAGCATCACGGAAACGGCCTCGAGCACAAACACCCCGCCGGCAATCAGCAGCACAAAGGGCTGCTGAATGAGCACCGCCACGATGCCCAGAATGCCGCCCAGCGCCAGCGAGCCGGTGTCGCCCATGAACACCTGCGCCGGATAACAGTTAAACCAAAGGAAACCCAGCCCTGCTCCGATCAGCGCCGCCACCAGCACCGTCAGCTCGCCCGCGCCCGGCACATAAGTGATTTGCAGGTATTGGGAAAAGTCCACCCGTCCGGCCGCGTAGGTCATCACCAGAAAAACAAACGCGACGATGGTGGTGCAGCCGATCGCCAGGCCGTCCAGGCCATCGGTCAGGTTGACGGCATTGGAGGTGCCCACAATGGCCAGCACCACAATCAGAATGCCCGCCACCGCGCCCGCCGCGCCGGTGAGCACGGGATGTTTGTAAAAGGGCACCCAGACTTCACTCACCAAGTGCCGCGTGGCCGGCAGATACCACAAATAGGCGGCGATGAAGAAGGCCATGAAAAATTGCACCAGCAATTTGGTGCGGGCCGTGACGCCGTCGCTGCGCTGGCGGGTGATCTTGGCGTAATCATCCATGAATCCCAGGCCGGCCAAAATGATGGCGGCCAGCAGCGTCAACTGCACCAGCGTGTTCCACTGGGCCCAGAGCAACGTGGTCAGGCTGATGACCAGCACCATGAGCAGCCCGCCCATGGTGGGGACGCCCCGTTTGTCGCCGGGTTTCATGCGCTCGATGCCGCTCTCCTCCGCCTTGTCCACGTAATGCTGACTGATCTTCAGGCGTTTGAGCCAGCCGATGAACCACGGCCCCAGCCAGAGGCTCAGCAGCAGCGCCGTGGCGGCGGCCGCAATGCCGCGAAAGGTGAGGTACTTGAACAGGCGGAGGAACGACAAGGTATCCTCGGCCGGCGTCCCTTCGACGGCATGCAGCAAATATTGGCTGAGGTAGTACAGCATGTTACTCGCAAACCCGGCGCGGCCCCGGGAAGGCGGAGGGTTTCAAACGCGCCCCGCCCGCCAGGCGCACGGCAAAACGCGGCAGGCCGAGCGCCAGCGCCCGCGCCGCAACCACCGCCTCCGGCAACGGCGCCGGCGGCCGCCGCAAAACATTTTTTTTGGATGCACTGCGTGCCATGGCTTATTCAAAGCGCGACCTGGCCGCCCACACCGGCGGGAGGCCATAACCGCTCGATCAACCGCTCCAGCCGGGCAGCGCGCGAGGCTTTCAATAGCACCAGATCCCCCGCCCGCAACTCGTGCGACAGATATTCCGCGGCCGCCTCCAGTGTGCTAAACGCGTGCGTCCGCTCCAGACCCGCCTGGCGGGCGGCCTCGGCGGTGGGTTCAGCTTTTTCCCCCACTGCCACCAGCACATCGAACCGGAGCTCCCCGGCGAGTTGCCCGGCCTCACGATGGGCGGCTTCGGCATGCGGCCCCAGCTCGGCCATGTCGCCCAGCACGGCCCACCGGCGGCCGGCGCAAGGCAGGGCGGCCAGTGTGTCCAGGGCGGCGCGGGTGGAATCGGCATTGGCGTTGTAAGCGTCATTCAACACACGAATGCCTTCAAATTCCTGCAACTCGAGCCGCATCCGGGCCGGGCGGCAGGCGGCCAGTCCGCGCGCCGCGTCCGCGGCCGCCACGCCCAATTCGGCCGCCAGGGCCAGGGCCAGCAGGGCATTGAGCACTTGATGCTTGCCCAGCAAGGGCAGCGTAAATTCGCGCTGATAATCCGGGCGAGGCGCGGAGACCTGGAAGGTGGCGCCTCGTTCATCCATGCCCAGGAGCTGCGCGCGCCAGTCGTTGTGCGGGCCGAAGCCCACGCGCGTCACCGGGGCCGGGCCGCGGCGGCAGACGCGCGTTGCCAACGGGTCATCCCCCAACACAAACAAACGGCCTTCGGCCGGCAGGAGTTCGGCCAGCCAGCCCTCCTCCTCCACCACGCCGTCCACCGAGCCGAAAAACTCCAGGTGCTCGCGGCCCAGCGCGGTGAGCAGGCCGTAGCGGGGGGCGGCCAGCCGCACCAGGGGAGCCAGCTCGCCGGGATGATTGGTGCCCAGCTCCACGACGGCCACTTCGTGGGCCGGCTCCAGGCCTAAAAGTGTCAAGGGGACACCAATATCATTGTTGAAGCTGGCCGCGCTTTTCAGCACCCGCCGCGTCGGGCCTAACACCGCCGCCGCCAGCTCCTTGGTGGTGGTCTTGCCGTGGGAGCCGGCCACGCCCACCACCACGCCGCCAAACAACTGCCGCTCGCGCCGGGCCAGCTCCGCCAGCGCGGCCCGGGTGTCGTCCACCAGGATGGCGGGGGCCGCAGGTGGCAGGCCGGACAACCGGCGGCGCGCTGCGAGCACCGCCCGCGCCCCGCCCTCCAGGGCGGCCGTGAGAAAAGCGTGGCCGTCGAATCTCGGTCCCTCCAAGGCCACAAACAAATCCCCCGGCCGCACCTGGCGGGAATCGGTGCACACCCGCTCAATGACCACCTGCGCCGGCCCGCGGCATTCACCGCGGCAGGCCTGGGCCAGTTCATGCAGGGTGGCGGGTTGCATGGGTTTAGCTCGGTTTAGCGGTGGTTTTGCCCTTGCCGGGACGGTAGCCCAGCACTTCCAGCACTTCCCGGGCATGGACCCGGTCATCAAACGGCACCACCGTGTCGCGAAATTCCTGATAGGTCTCGTGTCCCTTGCCGGCCAGCAACACCGTATCCCCCGGCCGCGCCTGGCGCAGGATTTCCTCAATGGCCCGCCGACGGTCCAGCTCCACGATGCAGCCTTCCCGGCGGAGTTCGTGGTAGCCGGCGACAATGGCGGCGGCAATTTCCTCGGGCGATTCCTTGCGGGGGTTGTCGCTGGTGACAAACGTCAAATCGGCCAGCTCGGCGGCCACGCGGCCCATCTTGGGGCGCTTGCCCTTGTCGCGGCTGCCGCCGCAGCCAAAGGCCACCAGGAGGCGGCCGGGGGTGATCTCTTTGAGCGTGCGGAGCACATTGCGCAGGGCGTCATCGGTATGGGCGTAATCCACCAGGACCGTGAACGGCTGCCCCGCGTCCACCCGCTCCAGCCGGCCCGGGACCGGGGGCAGATGCTCGAGCGCCTGACGAATGGCCGTCACCGGCAGTTTCAACGCCAGCGCGGCCCCCGCCGCGGCCAGCGCGTTATAGACATTGTGCCGCCCGATCAGGGGCAACTGCAAAGGAAACACCTCGGGGCCGCCCTCGACACGAAAGCGGCAGCCATGGGCCCCCAGTTCCACGTCCACGGCCCGCAGTTGGGCCGCCTCGGACAAACCATAGGTCAGCTTCACGGCGCAATCGCTGGCGCGCAGCAGACGCTCGCCGTACGCATCGTCAATATTGATGACCGCGGCCTGTTTTTTGCTGCCGCCACTGGAGCGGAACAACTTTTCCTTGGCGGCGTAGTAATTTTCCATGGTCCCGTGCCAGTCGAGGTGGTCCTGGGTCAGGTTGGTGAACACCGCGGCATCAAATTCCACCCCCAGGACGCGCTTTTGATCCAAGGCGTGGGAGCTGACCTCCATCACGCAGGCCCGGCAGCCGCTGCGCAGCATCTGGGCCAGCATGGCCTGAATTTCCACCGATTCCGGCGTGGTGCGCGAGGCCGGGATGACGCGCTCGCCGATTTCATAGCGGACGGTGCCCATCAAGCCGCTGGGGCAGCCGGCCGCCTCCAGAATGGCTTTCACCATGAAGGCCACGGTGGTTTTGCCGTTGGTGCCGGTCACGCCAATCATCTGGAGCCGCGCCGAGGGATGGCCGTAGAAGGCGGCCGCCAGCCGCGCCAGGGCCTCGCGCGCATCCGGCACCAAAATGCGCGTGACGCGGGTGGTGGGATAGCCGTTGCGCTCGCTCACCACCGCCACGGCGCCGCGGCTGATTGCTTCCGGAATGTACTGATGGCCGTCGGTGTTCTGGCCCGGGACCGCCACAAACAACATGCCCGGGGTGACGCGGCGCGAATCATAGACGATGCCGCTGACCTGCCGGTCGAGCGAGCCGTCCACACGGGTGGGCTGCAAGGCCTTCACCAGTTCGCGCAAGGTCATGGTGGTTTGCATGTTCAGGCCCTCAGGTGGTCAGTCACGCGCCATGCCCGACAGCGACCGTCCCTCCGGCCGGGCCGCCAGCCGCCCGCCGGTGGCCGGGGGGGATTCGATATCGGGACGCAAATTCAAGTAGTTGCCGATGCGCTCAGCAATCCGCTGAAACACCGGCCCGCACACTTCGCCGCCGTAGTAGCCGTGTTTGGGGTAGTCCATCACCACCGACACGCAGACTTCCGGCTGATCGGCGGGGAAGAAGCCGATGAAGGAGGAATAATACTTGTCATGCGAATAGGTGCCGTTTTCGGGCTTTTGGGCCGTGCCGGTTTTGCCGGCGCAGGTGTAATGCTCGAGGCGGGCCTTGTAGGCCGTGCCTTCGCGGGTGACCACCGTCTTCAAGGCGCGCACCATCTGGGCCGCCGCCTCCGGTTTAATCACCTGCCGGACGGGCTGGGGACTGTATTTGGCCACCACCTTGCCCTCGTTGTCCTCCAGCCGGTCCACCAGCAGCGGGCGCATGAGCAGGCCGTGGTTGGCGATGGCGCACATTGCATAAGCCATCTGCATTCGCGTCACCGCCAGGCCGTGGCCCATCGGAATCTGGGCGATTTTCACCTTTTCCCAATGCTTGGGAGGATACACCAGCCCGGGGATTTCCCCCGGCAGGCTCACACCTGTGCGCTCGCCGAAGCCGAAGGCGCGAATGTATTCGTACAGCCGCTGCTCGCCCAGCAGCAGGCCGATCTTGGCCGCGCCAATGTTGGAGGATTTGGTGATGATGCCTTCCACCGTCAAATTGCCATAGCGGTGGTGGTCATGCAGCACCCGCCCGCCAAAGGCAAAGGCGCCGTTCTCACAGAAAATGACATCCTCCAACCGGACCAGCCCCTCATTGAGCGCCCCGGCCACCACCACGACCTTGAAGGTGCTGCCCGGCTCGTTCATGTCGGTGACCATGCGGTTGCGCCGCGCCTCCGGCGGATAATCGCCGGGGGCATTGGGATCAAAATCCGGCAGGGTGGCCATGGCCAGGATTTCGCCCGTGCGCGGGCGCACCACCAGACAGGTGATGCTGTCGGGCTGGTGTTGCCGGGCGGCGGCAGCGATCTCCGTTTCCACAATGTATTGCACCTGGGCATCGAGGGTCAGGACCACATTCAAGCCGTCGGCCGGCTCCACATCCTGCTGCCGCAAAAACACCAGCTCGCGATTCTTCCCATCCTTCTCGGTGACACGCCAGCCGCGCACGCCGGCCAGATGACGATCAAAGAGGCGCTCAATGCCGTCCATGCCCACCGTATCAAACACCGGCTGGCCGTTGACCTCCACCTCGTGCAAGCCCACGTAACCCAGGACATGGGACGCCAGGCGCTGATTGGGATACACGCGGAGTTGATCGTCCACCGGATAGGGGAAAATGGCCTTATGCCGCAGGTTGTGGTAGAACTGCGCCTGCGTGCGGCTCAAGGTTTTGCCTTCAAGGCCAAAGGTCATGTTGGTCATCACGCGCCGCACCTGCTCCCAGGTTTCGAGCGGCACTTTACGTTTCAAAATGACAAACCGGTTGGTCATCCACTGCCCCTGCGCATTGGTGCGCCAGCGGCGGCTCAGCAGCTCGTAGAGCCGTGCCTCCGGGAGGGCCAGCACCGGCGCCAGCGCCCGCGTGATGTCCGCCGCATGCGGCCCGATCAAACTGGGGTCCGCGCAGACGGTTTTGGCGGGCAAACTCACCGCCAGGGGGTTGCCGCGGATGTCGCGAATCTCCCCCCGGCGGGGGGTGAACAAAAACTCCCGGCGCGTGTTGGCTTCCGACTGCGGCAGGAGCACCTCGTGCCTGACGACGTGCAGCTCCACCAGGCGGTAGCCCAGGCCGGCAAAGCCGAGCAGCAGCAGCCCGGCCAGAAAGCCCATGCGCCGCAGTTGTTGGGCGGTGATCATGAAAACGCTCAACCCGCCTGCCACCCGCGCCGCCTACCGAACCCTCAATTTTCAGTGTCGGCGCGGGTGGCGGCAAAATCGTTTTGTCTCAGCGCAATGCCGCGCGGACCGCCGGCAGCCCGGCGGCGGGAGCCTCGGCCAGTTGCCAGCGGCCGGTGGTTTCTCCCGGGCCGGCGGCCGTCCCTGCGCCCGGCGGCAGTTGCGGCTCGGGCAGCCGGACGATCTGCGCCGGCTGGGGCGGCACCAGCCCCAGGCTCAGCTCCGCGGCCCGGGTATGCAGAAACGGCGGCGCCCGCAGCGTGGCCAGTTGCCGCGCCTGCCGGGCGTTGTCGGCGCGCAGTTGCTCCAACTGCTTTTCCTTGCGCACGATGTCCTGCGAAAGCCGGTGAATCTGATTCTTCAAACCCACGTAGCCCACTCCGGCGGCCGCCAGCAGCGCACACAACAAAACCGTCTTGAGCGCCACCCCGAACCGCACCGCCGACGTCTGACGTTTCCGGTTTTTCATAACTCGTCGCCACCCGCACTTAACATTTTTCCAGCACCCGGAGCTGCGCGCTGCGGCTGCGGGGGTTGGCCGCACACTCGGCCGCCGCCGCCCGCACCGCCTTGCGCGTCAACCACCGCATCCGCGGCGGGCGCGGCCGCCGCAGCTCCGGCACATCCACCCCGCCGGGACACTCATAGTCCCGGGCCGCCTCGCGTCCGAAAGCCTTGACCAACCGATCCTCCGCCGAGTGAAAGGTGATGACGCACAACCGCCCACCCGGCTTCAACACCCGTTCCGCAGCCGCCAGCCCCCGCTGCAGGCCGCCCAGCTCGTCGTTCACGGCGATGCGCAACGCCAGAAACACCTGCGTGGCCGGATGCGTCCGCCGTCCCGCCTGCGGCTGGCGCGCGGCAATGAAATCCGCCAGTTGCCGCGTGCTCTCAAACCGCCGCCGCTGCCGCTCGCGCTCGATGGCCCGCGCCAGCCCCCACGCCCCCGGTTGATCCGCGTACTCCTGAAAAATGCGGGCCAGATACTCCACCGGGGCCTCATTGATCAAGGTCGCCGCCGTCAGGCTTTGCCGCGCATCCATCCGCATATCCAAAGGACCATCCTGGGCAAAACTGAATCCCCGCTCCGGCTGGTCGAGCTGCGGCGAACTGACGCCCAAATCCAGCAGCACTCCATCGCAACTGCCGGCGGGCACCCAGGCATCCAGCTCTGCATAATTCCCCTGCCGCAGCTCGAACCGCCCCGCATAGGCCGCCAGCCGCTCCGCCGCGGCCGCCAGCGCCTGCGCATCCCGATCGCACCCGCACAACCAGCCATCCGGAGCGCTGGCCGCCAGAATCCGCGCCGCATGCCCCCCGCCGCCCACCGTGCCGTCCACATAACGTCCGCCCGCCCGCGGCTGCAGCCAGGCCAGCACTTCTTCCACCATCACCGGCTGGTGGACAAATTCAGACATCTCATCGGCTCCGCCGATTGGAGCGCCGCCATCGCGCCCTGCACCACTGCCAAAACCGCGCCCACCAGGAGGGCCGGGCCGGCCCCGGCGTCGGCGCCGCCTTGACCGGCACCACTTCCCAATCCGAATCCCGCAAATCATTCCGCACCGGCTGCACCAGCCCCAAGGCCAGCTCCCCCTGCCGGGGCAGCGGGCTTTGCTCGTCCCTCCGGCTGCGCGGTTGCAACAACCAGCGGCCGCGGACCGGGGCCGCAATGGGGGCGGATACGGGCGCCCCCGTCTCCGCCGGCACGGGCGCCGCCTCAACGGGCACGGACGGCAGGCTTTCCACCCGCTCCGCCACCTTCGCCACCGGGGCTGGCGAAGCATCAACCGGCGTTTTCCCGGCTGTGCCCCCGCCGGGCCGCTTCCCCGGCATCCTCTCCCGTTGCCAGCCCTCAAAGCGCGGCAGCACCGGCCCGGCAGGCAATTTGTAACGGCCCGGCCCGCTCACCTGCTTGATGCTATTACCCAAAGCCAGATACTGCGCCAGACTCATAGGCTAGACTAATTTCTGCGACTCATCGCGCCGGTCCAGATCCTTGGCCTGCACCTGGGCGTAGTATTCAGGATTCCAAATCTGGAAACGAAACAACAACCCCTTCAGCACCACTTCCTTGCCCAGGTTGGCCGCCTTGGCCAGTTGCTCCGGCAGCCGGATCCGGCCCACCTTGTCCGCCGTGACTTTTGTCGAGCGCGCCACCAGGCGCTGCAAGCTCTCCGCCGAGGAGTCAAAAAACGGCAACTCTTTGATCCGCCGCAGCAACTCCTGCATGCCGCTGGGCGGCACACCCATCAAACACGGCGGCTGATCGTTCTTGTCCCACAACATGAGAAAGAACGTGGTCTCCTGTCCGGCTGGGGCCCGCCAGTCAGCGGGAATGCAAACCCTGCCTTTATCGTCCACGGTGTGGCGATGTTCGAGCAGGTAATAGACTTCATTGCCGTCAGCGGACATGACACCCAAAAGCATGACCATTCTTCCCAAAAAGTCACACTTTTATGCCACTTTATCCCACACCGCCCCCCCGTCAATACATTTTCACAAAAAAGTTATCCACAGTTTATCCACGGTTTTCAGCCTGATTCCCTCTCGTTTCCTGTTCTCAACAACCTTGTTATAATTTTTGTATCATACTGATATTGAATAGTTTATAAATGTTACTTTGCGGACGAGGCCATGGCCTTGGCGCCGGGGTGCTGTCATTCCGCCGATGATTTCCAAAACTTATCCACCATTTTTTTGGCACCACTTTATGGCTGATTTGGCTCTTTTGGGCGTGTCGCACAAAGAGGACTACTTTAACGTCATAGCCGCGCTTTTCTCCCTCTTTCAGGCGATGTTTTCCGAGGGTGATTTTAACGCATATCCTGGTTTTAAGTGCGGCGGTTCATCGAATTTGGGTTTGCTCTTTAGGCGGCTTGTGGCAGAAAGCGGCGTGATGCGGACAGATGATTTTGATTACCCGCTGCCTGAAGAATTGATTGCCCAGACCCCCGCGCCCAGGCGGGATGCTTCGCGGCTGCTGGTGGTGGAACGCGCCACGGGGGCGCTGCATCATCGCACCTTCCGGGATCTGCCCGCCTGGCTGCGGCCGGGGGATGTCCTGGTGGTCAACGATTCCAAGGTTATCCCCGCCCGGCTTCAGGCCCGCACACGTCGCGGGGCCTTGGTAGAGCTGCTGCTGCTGGAAGAGGTGGGGACCAATGACTGGTGGGCGATGGCCGGGCCGGGACGCAAAGCGCCGGTGGGCGCCACCTTGCAGGTGCTCAATCGTCAGCAGGCTGACAGCGGGATAAGTGTTGAAGTGACACATATCAATGCGGAGGGGCACCGGCGCCTCCGCTTCCGGGGAGCCGCCGATGTGTGGATGCAACTGCCCGAATTGGGCGAGCCACCCCTGCCGCCGTACATCCACCGGCCGGACGGCCACGCCGCGCCGGAGGACGCGGAACGATATCAAACGGTTTATGCCGGCCCGCCCGGCTCGGTGGCCGCGCCCACGGCGGGGCTGCATTTTACCCCCGCCCTGTTATCGCAGTTACAGGCGCAGGGGGTGGCGCTGGCGCGCGTAACGCTGCACGTGGGCGTGGGCACCTTTGCCCCGGTGAAAGTGGCGCGGGTGGAAGACCACGTCATGCACGAGGAGCGTTATGCCGTCAGCCCCGAGGCGGCGGAAATCATTGAGCGCGCCCGTGCCGCCGGCGGGCGGGTGGTGGCGGTGGGGACCACCGCGCTGCGCGTGCTGGAAACGGTGGCCCGGCTGCATGGGGGACATATCGTGTCCCAGACCGGCCGGACCCGCCTGTTCATCCATCCTCCGTGCCACTTTGCCGCGGTGAACGTTTTACTGACCAATTTCCATCTGCCCAAATCCACGCTGCTGATGCTGGTGAGCGCGTTTGCGGCGCCCGGCCGCACGGAGGGGCGCGAGCTGATCCTGCGCGCCTATCGCGAGGCGGTGGCGCAACGCTATCGCTTTTTCAGTTACGGCGATGCGATGTTGCTCCTCTGAGCCGGAAAACAAAACACCCGCGGAGATGGCTCCGCGGGTGAACTGAAGCCATAGACTGCGGCCTACTTGAGCGTGGCCCGATCCACGATCTTGACGCTGATAACCTCAATGCGCTGGGTCGGCTTGCTCATCTCGCGCCCGTTGGACGCGCACGGCACTGAAGCAATCTTGTCCAGCACGTCCTCGCCCTTGATCACCTTGCCAAAGGCGGTGTACTGGCGGTCCAGGTGCGGCGCCCGGGCGTGGACGATGAAGAATTGCGAGCCGGCCGAGTCGGGATGGGCGCTGCGGGCCATGGAGATCACGCCCTTGTCATGGGGCCGGTCATTGAACTCCGCCTTGATGGTGTAGCCCGGTCCGCCGGTGCCCCACATGGCCTCTTTGGCCGGGTCCTTGGTGAGGGGATCGCCGCCCTAGATCATAAAACCTTTAATGATGCGGTGGAAACAGGTGCCGTCATAAAACCCCTTTTTGGCCAGGGTGACGAAATTTTCCACGGTTTTCGGCGCCACGTCGGGCCAGAATTCAATGACCATCTCGCCCAGCGTGGTTTTCAAGACTGCAACTTCGTTGGTATTCAATTTTTTGCCCTCGGTTGAAGTGGAGGTTTCGGCGCCCCAGGCCACGCAGGCCAGCGCCAGACTGCACGCCCATGCCAACAAGCCAAGACGCATTGTTTTCATGGAGCGCAGCATGTGCCACAAGCGGCGGCATTTGTCACGCAAAAAGGATGAAGGTTTTAGGGTTGCGAGACGTCCATTCTCATGGTCAACTGACGCTGAATACCTTATGAAAAGAACATCGCTTTTCCTCGCCGTGCTGGCATGCTCCACGATCTGGTCGCTCCACCCCCTGCCGGCGCAGGCGCAAACCGTCGAACCCGGCTTCATCTCCCTGTTTAATGGCAGGGATCTGGCGGGCTGGCGCGGCAATCCGGACTTGTGGAGCGTCAAAGAGGGCGTCATCACCGGCATCACCAAGGCGGAGCCCAAGCTGACCCACAACACCTTCCTGGTGTACACCAACCGGGAGTTCAGTGATTTTGAGCTGCGCCTGTCCTATCGCATCGAAAAGGGCAACTCCGGCATTCAATACCGCAGCCGCGTGCCCAAGGACGGCCCCTTCGGCCCCATTGTGCAGGGGTACCAGGCCGACTTCGAAGCGGGCAAAAATTACTCCGGCATTCTTTATGAAGAAGGCGGGCGGGGCATTCTGGCCAAGCGCGGGGAAAAGACGATCCTGCGCGCCGATCCGCAGGATGCCAACAAGGTCAAAATTGAAGTGGTGGGCTCCGTGGGAGATTCCAACGAAATCCAGGCCTCGATCAAAAATGAGGACTGGAATGACTACGTCATCGTTGCCAAAGGCAACCATCTGCAGCACTTCATCAATGGCCGGCAGACCGTGGACGTGGTGGACGAACACACCGCCAAGGCCGCCAAGTCCGGGGTGATTGCACTGCAAATTCACGTTGGCCCGCCCATGGTGGTGCAGTTCAAGAACATCCGCATCAAGCCGTTGTAAGCCAAGGCCGGCCGGCTATCGCCCCCCGCCAGCCCTGCGGCGTGGGGGGTATTTGTCTTAAGATGAGCCAACCGATTGTCGGTTGGCAGCGGCGTGATATATTGTACAACTCGCGCGTGATGATGGCGCCGAAGCGCATCAATTTATGGCGTGATTATGCCCGCCGCAGATGGGGTGAACCGGTAGGGAAAATCATCCTGACCACCGGCATCTCCTGTCCGCACCGCGAGCAGGGAGGATGCGCCTATTGTGCGCCGGAGAGTTTTCGGCCTTATTACCTGCAGCCCGGCCAGTCGGTGGAAGAGCAGCTGGAACTGGGGCGCGCCTATTTGCGGCAACTGCGGGTCCGCTGTTTTATGGCGGGTTTTCAACAGGAAACCGCCTCGGCGGGAGACTGGCCCACCCTGGCGCACGCCTTTCAGACCGCCTTGAAAGATCCGGACTGTCTGGGGTTGATTGTGAGCACCCGGCCGGATTATGCCTCGGAAGAATTCCTCCAGCGTCTGGAGTCCCTGGCGGAGGCCTGGCGCAACAAGGTGGTGATGGTGGAGGTGGGCCTGCAAACGGCCAATGACAAGGTGCTGGCGGCGATGAACCGCGGCCATACCACCGCCGATTTCATGGCGGCAGCCGTGCGCATACGCAGCCGCAGCCGCTTCGAGCTGGGGGCGCACCTGATTCTCGGTCTGCCCGGTGAAAGGCTGGAAGATATGCGGCAGAGTGTGCAGATGGTGGTGGCGGCCGGCGTGCAACACCTCAAGCTGCACCATCTCCAAATTGTCAAAGGCACTCCGCTGGCGCGTCAGTATGCGCGCCGTCCCTGGCCGCTGCCCGAACCCGCGGAGTATCTGGACTGGCTGTGCGCGCTGCTGCCGGAAATCCCCCGCACGGTGGTGCTGCATCGCTTGTGGAGCACCTGCCGGCCGGATTTGCTGCTCGCGCCGCGCTGGGAATGGGAGCCCAACCGCCTGTACCAGCAACTGGCGGCATTGCTCGAGGCCCGCAACCTGCGCCAGGGTGAAGTCTGTCTTCCCGTGCCCGCATGAGCGAGTTTCAGCCACCGCCCCGCGCCAAAGTTTTTCTGTCCCTGCTCTACGGTGGCTCGCCGCAGGGGGCGGTGACGGCGGAAGCCACCGAGGCCATGAACGCCATGGAGGCTGTCCTCGGCGCGCCGGATCTAATCAGCCCGCCCCTGCCCTTCAATTTTACCCGTTATTATGAGCCGGAAATGGGCGCGCCCCTGTGGCGGCTGGCGGTGTCCTTTGCGCCCCTGACTTCCCCCGAGCGGCTCGTGGAGATCAAGCACTACACGGCGTCCCTCGAGAAACGCCTGGCTCATTCCGACGGCCGCCGCCGCGTGAATCTGGATCCGGGCATGCTCACCGTGGAAAATCTCATCCTCGCCACCGGCAAGAAAAGTCCGCACCGGGTTTATTTGGGGCGCGGGGTGTACGCGGACCTGGCGCTGCTTTACCGCGACGGCCGCTTCGCCGCCCTGCCGTGGACCTATCCCGACTACGCCGGCGCGGAGCTGCAGCATTGGTTGGAGCAGATGCGCGCCCGGCTGCTGGCGCAACTGCGCGAAGCGCCGCCGTCGTGCGCTTAGCGCGCCCGGCCGCCATTCTGCGCCGCCGTCCTCGCCGGGGCCTTTGCCTCAGGCGCGCAGACTGGCGATCAATTGCTCCAGCCGCCGCCCGTACTCCACGAAACTCTGGAAGGCGGCGTCGGCGGAGGCCTGGCTGCTGGCATCGTGAAACACCACCGCCAGATGCGGCTCAATCGAAACCCCCGCCTGATAACCACGCGCCAGGGCGTCGCGCAAAATTTCCCGCACATACCCCTGCCCTTCGCCGGGCCAGTTGTAGTCCGCATCATTTTTGGCCGGATTCCACGTGGCGTCCTTGATGTGGATGTGCACCACGTGATCGCGCACATGCGTCCAAAACTCCCACGCATCCTGGCGCGGCCACGGCCGGGGCCGTGAGCGATCGGGATTGAAGACTGGGTTGGCAGTGTCAAACACCCATTTGAGACCGGGCACTTTTTCCAGCAGCTCCAGGGCATGACGCCAGCTCATGCCGCCATAATTCATGCAATTCTCGTGCACAGGTTGCAATCCGGCGTCCAGAAACCGGCGGGTGACCTCGCGCACGCGCTCGAACACGACCGGCGGGATGGTGTCGTCCTCGGGGCCGGGCTTGAAGCTCATGATCCGCACGTATTTTGTCCCCAGCCGCTGCATCCGCGGGATGGCCCGCTCGACCTCGGCCAGGGTCACCTCGAAGGGCGTCTCGACGGTTTTGGCCCAATTCATGATGGCCGAGCCGAAGCAGTACACGCGAAGGCCCGCCTGCTGCAATTTTTCCACCACCTGCTCGAAGGCCGGCTCCGGAATGTCATGAAAATTGCCCTTGGGAAAGCCCGGCACTTCCACCACGCGCGCCTCGAGGTACTGCCAGCCCAGGGTGTGCAGTGCTTTGATTTGCGCGTCGAGATGCGCGCCCGCCTCATCGCCAATGCCCATTAAAATCATAATGCTACTTCGGTTGGTGGCCTATTGAAGCGGGATTTGCGGCGGCGTGGCAAGATTCAAGTTGGCGGGCCGGGCGCCCGGCGTGGTCGGGCTCAGCGCCACCACAGGTTGAGCACCTGCACGTTGCGCTGGTCCACGCGCCGGAGGATGGCGTAATACGTGCGCTGCTGGTCGTCCAGGCGCACGTCCACCTCCACCTCGAAGGTAAAACTTTGCGTGCTGAAAAAACTCGTGAGCGGACTGGCTGGCGGCGCCGCCGGCCGGCCTGGCTGTCCCGGCGCCGGGGGCGCGGCTCCCGGCCCAAAGAGACCGGGGATGCGGGTTAATTCCATGACGTTGCGAAAGGGCGTGTCATCCTCCGTCCCGTCCACCCCGTCCGGGCCGGCGCGTTGCTCGATGATGGCCTGGGCGATGGTTTCATCCACGCCCGGGCACATTTGCAACACGGTGGCGCTGGCCGTGTTAATGTTCACAAAACGCGCCGACAACGGCGTGAACACATCCACCAGCCCCACCGAGTAAGTGACCGGCTCCGGCTCCAACCCAAAGCGGGTGCGTGAGCGCTGGGTGACCGTGGGCGGCCCGGAGTATTTGGGCCCCCAGAAAAGCTCCGGCGTCACCCCCTTGACGAGCAACAATTCATTGATGTCGTCCAAGGGCCCATTTTTGGCGCGGTAGGGCGGGTCCAGCGAAAGGTAATAATCATTTTCCGCGCCGTTCAAATGGGTCTGATCATCCGGATCAATCCAGTCCAGAATGGAGCCGACAATGGCCGCCGACTCGGACGCCTCCACGCCAATCACCGCCAGCACATGATTGAGGATGATTTCGTTGGCCAGGTTGATGTTGATTTTGCGCTCACAGTCGGTGATTTTCACACTGAACCGCCCCCGGCCCAGCTCGATGTCATTCAGGCGGACGTTGGCGAGGATGCTGTTGGAATTGCCCGGACCCCCGGCCCATTTTTGATTGAGCGAATCGTACGGCTCATTGGGAATGGTGCGCTGCACCCCGATGACATATTTGGCCAGTTCCACCCCCGAGCGCCCCAGCCAGTCCATTTCCGCATTGTAAGCGGCATTGCGCGCCAGCCGTGTCTCCACCTTGATGCGGTAGGCAAACGCTGCGGCCAGCATGCTAAAAAAGGTGATGACCACCATCACAATGATGAGGGCAATGCCACGGTGAACGGGAGATGGTGGGCGGGTGCGCATCGTGCCTGGTTCAGTTGCCCGGGATGCCGCCCGGGAAGCCCAGCCCCGGCGCCGGGGTGGGAGTAACGGGCGGGGTCACGGTGCCGCTGCCGCTGCGCACCGGCGTGCCGGGCGGCAGGGTGGGCGGCTGGGCCGTGCCCGGGATCTGGTACTCGCGCGGCACCACGATCGCCGCCGGCGCAATGACGCGCGAAACCAGCTCGCGGTCATCGCCAAACTGCCGCGAGCGGGGCCCCATGCCCACCGACACCCGCACCAGCGGGGGGATGCTGTTGGTCTGGCGGTTGAGCCACTCGTCCACCCAGTCCTTTTTTTGCGGATCCCAGAACTCGAGTTTGAAGAGCGTGACATCCCGCCCCAGCGTGATGCGATAGGGCGGCTCATTGTCCGGCGCCAGCACCGCTTTTTGATAGAGGTGCAACTCCCGCGTCGAGTCCGGCCCCTCTTCCACAATGAATTCCACCAGCCGCAGGCGCTGCTCCCCGTACAGACCGCTGCCGGGAAAAGTAGCCGGCAGGCGGGCGGTCAGACTCAGGGCGGAAAACTCCCCTGCCTTGCGGGCTTCAAACCAGTATTTATCCGGGTTGCCGGCGTAAATCTGGGCTGTGTTCAAGGCGTCCTCAATGGCCCGCACGGTCATGCGGGCGCGCTGCACCGCCGCGGTGGCGTCCCCGGCAATGCGGGCGCCCTTGGTCAACGCGCTCCAGGTGGCGTAGATGGACACCAAAACCATGGAAAAAATGCCCAGCGCCAGCATGACCTCCAGCAGCGTGAAGCCACGCGGGAGCCGGTGCCAGGGAGGTATAAAGTGCGGCGCATTCATGGCCTTACCGCAAATCGACGTTGTCACTTTCAAACGCGGGGCGGCTGATGCCGCCTTTCATTTTGGAATCCGGTTTGTAGAGCCAGATGCTCAGGGTGTCATACAACAGCGGGCCCCGATCGGTGCGTTTGAAGACGAAGAAATCCGCCCGCCACAAGCCGTTGGAGGCCACGGGGTACTCGTCGCGCTCCCAGGTGAACCCCGGATAAGCGTCGCCAAAATCTCCGCTGGAGGTGGCTTCGTCGAGCATGTTGGTGACATAGCGCTCCGCCGCCAGCATGCCGGTGTCCGGCGCGCTGATCTGCAGGCCGCGCGCCGCGGCCAGACCGCGAGTCATCACCCCCAGGATGGAGAGCAGGGCGATAAAAAAGATCCCCACTGCAATCATCACCTCCACCAGGGTGAAGGCGCGGCGGGCGGGGTTCAGGAGTCGTCCCTCATGTCCATGCCATCTCATGTCTCAACGCCGGTAGCGGGTGGTCTGCTCATTTTCCAGCCGCGGCAGCGCGGTGATGCAGTCCAATTCAATGAAACGCTGCTCATGCCGGGCGGAGGAGAACACCACGGTAAATTCGTCACTGGTGCCGTTGGGATAAAAGCGCACCGGCGCGTGGTCGAATTCGCGCACGTCCACAAAATTGACCTCCAACGCGTCAATGCCCACGTTTTGCGGCACCACAAACGAGCCTTTGCCCGGCGCTTCAAAAGCGCGCTCGCGCGGCCGCAACATCAGCGTCTGCGTCTGGCCGCTTAAAATCGCCTGGGCCCGGGCCGCCTGGCAGGCCTCCATCATGGCGGTGACGGTGGCGCGCAGGGCGTCTTTCTCGGCCGCCCGGAAGATGGCGGGGATGCCGATGCCCACCACCAGCCCCATGATGGCCACCACAATCATCAGTTCCACCAAGGTGAACGCCCCCCGCCCCGCGCCCGCCGCGGGTCCACCTGTCACCTTTGCGCCCGGCCGCCGCTTCATCCGCGTCCAATGCTGTTGGTGATTTCAAACATGGCCGAGAGGATGCTGAACAGGAGCAGCCCCACGCCCACGGCCATGACGATGATCATCACCGGCTCAATCAAATTGGTCATCACCCGCAACGCCAAGCTCAACTCATTTTCATAGGTATCGGCCAGATTGCGCAACGCCCCCGGCACATCGCCGGTTTCCTCGCCAATCTTGATCAAATCAATCATGAGCTGCGGGAACACCTTGCTGCGCGCCAGCGGCTGGGCCAGGGTTTTGCCATCGGTCACCGCTTCGCGGGTCTGGGCAATGGCCTCCTTCAACACCTGGTTAGGGATGACCTGCTCAGTGATCTTGAGGGCCGTGAGCACCGGCACGCCATTTTGCAGCAGCGTCGCCAGCACCCGCGCGAATTGGGCGTACAGGTTGAGCCGGAAAATCTGCCCCACCACCGGCAGGCGCAGCTTCCAGCCGTCCAGCGTGCGCCGGCCGCCCGGGGAGTTTTTGAAGCGCATGAACAGCACTGCCAGCGCCGAGATCACCAGGCCGGAGATCACCCAGAAACTGGGGCTGACCATCAAATCGCCCACTTTCATCAAAATCTGTGTGGGCCGCGGCAGGGGGACCTTGATGCCTTCAAAGATCTCCTTGAATTTCGGCAGCATGAAGGTCATGAAGAAAACGATGATGCCAATGCCGACGAACGTCACCACCGCCGGGTAGATCAGGGCCGACACAAACTTGGCCTGCACCTCCGCAAACCGGGTGTAATGTTCTGCCAGCCGCCGCAACACATCCACCAGCGCGCCGCTTTGCTCGCCGGCCCGCACCATGTTCACGTACATGTCGCTGAAAATCAGCGGCTGCCGCGCCATGGCATCGGACAGGCTCCGGCCTTCGGTGACATCCTGCCGCAACTGGCGGCTGACCTCCGCCGGAATACCCTTGCTTTCCAGATGGGTCATGCTGTTCAGCGCCACGGTCAGCGGCATGCCCGAGTGCAGCAGATTCGCCAGTTGCTGGGTAAAGGTGGCCACCTCTTGCAGTTTGGGCCGGCGCTGGCGCAGAAACAGCTCCCGCAGCCCCGGCGGCAACAGGGCCGACGCCCCGGCCGCGGCGGGGGCACCGACGCCCTTCCGGGCCGCCTTGTCCACCACCACGCCGCCCTTGGGCTGGTCCACCATCACGGGCAGCAGCCCCAGACGCTCGATTTGCGCCAGCGCGGCGGAGCGGTCCGGCACCTCCAACACCCCGGTGACCACCTCGCCGTTGCGGCGGCGGGCTTTGTAAGTAAATTGCGGCATACGCAGCAACGCCAGTTTGCTTTACTCCACTAACCCGTTCAAAGCCAAAAGTTGCTCGGGCCCCGGCGCATCTGCCCGCGCCGCATCATCCAAGTTTGACTTCACCCCGGGATATTCCTAAGTTTGGCGCGCCGTAGGGGCATTTTGAGGCGTGTTATTTCAAGCCGGCCAGTGCAGCACATCCGCCGCCCGGGTGGTCATCACCGGGGCCGGCATCATTACCGCCCTGGGCCGGGGGTGGCAAGCCAACGCCGCCGGTTTTCGACGGGGAAAACCCGCCTTTCGGCCGGTAAGCCTGTTTGATGTGTCCCGGCAGCGCGCCAAAACCGCCGCCGAAGTGGAATTGCCGATGTCCGAGCCGCCCCCTGGCATTCATCCCCATGAATGGCGGCGCTGGGACCGCGCCAATCATCTGCTTTATCACGCTGCCCGGGAAGCCTGGGAGCAGGCCGGTTGGGAGAAACACCAGCCGATCACCATGGTTTTGGGCACCACCAGCGCCGGCATGGGACGGGGGGAGGAGTATTTTCGCCATGCCCTCACTCACCCCCGGAACTTCCGCGCCCAGGCCGGCCGCGGCCTGCATTACCAGGCCCAGCGCCAGGCCCTGAACGTCCAGCGCGCCCTGGGTTTTCACGGCCCCACGATTTTCATCGCCAACGCCTGCGCCTCCGGCGCCAACGCCATTGGCCACGCCTTTGATCTGATCCGCTGGGGCCTGGCCGAGCGCGTTTTCGCCGGGGGTTACGATGCCCTGAGTCAACTGGTGTTTTGCGGGTTTGACTCGCTTCAATCCCTTTCCCTGACCCAATGCCGGCCCTTTGACCGCCGGCGGGACGGGCTGGCCTTGGGCGAAGGCGCCGCCGTGCTGGCGCTGGAAAGCGAAATGCACGCCCGCCAGCGCGGCGGGGAAATCCTGGGAGAAATTGCGGGTTATGGCGCGGCGACTGACATCCACCACCTGACCCAGCCTCATCCGCAAGGCGAGGCGGCGCTTCAGGCCATGCAGGAAGCCACGGCCATGGCAGGACTCCGCCCTGAACAGGTGAGTTACATCAACGCCCACGGCACTGGCACTCCGCTGAACGACAGCGCCGAGGCCGCCGCCATTCAACGCTGGGCGGCCTCACAGCAAGCCATCCCCCCCGTGAGCTCCACCAAGGGTGTCATCGGCCATTTGTTGGGGGGAGCGGGCGCGGTGGAGGCGGTGGTTTGCTTGATGGCCTTGCGCGAGCAATGGCTGCCCCCCAACGCCGGTTGGGAAGTGCCCGATCCGGCCTGTGCCCTGCCCATCGTCAACCAGCCTCAGGAGGCGGTGTTGGAATACGCCTTGAGCAACTCTTTTGGTTTTGGCGGGGCCAATGCCACCCTAATCCTGCGCCGCCGGCCATGAGCCAGATCACCTTCCATATCCTCGGCTTGGGGGCTGTCAGCCCTGCGGGATGGGGTGTGGCCGCGCTGCGGGAAGCCGTGCTGCGCCATGAGCCGTTGCCGGTGAACGAGCTGGAGCGGCCGGGCTGGAGCACCCCGCTGCCAGCGCGCAAAGTGCCGCCGCCCCCGACGCGGCCCGGCTTCCTGGCGCATCCGCGTCTGCGGCGCACGAGCAACATCAGTCATTTTACCGTGGCTGCGGCGTTGGAGGCGCTGGGCCATCCTTCCCCCCTGGCGCCGCGGCCGGGGCTGGGCCTGATTTTCTGCACCATGGCGGGGCCACTGAATTACACCCGGCGGTTTTATGCCGAGGCACTTCGGGATCCGCTCACCGCCAGTCCGATGTTGTTCCCGGAAACCGTGCTCAACGCCCCGGCCAGTCATCTGGCCGCCCTCCTGGGCCTGACCGGGCCGGTTTATACGCTCATTGGCGATGACACCGCCTACCTCGCCGGCCTGGCGCTGGCCGCCCAATGGTTGAGTGCCGGGCGTGTCGAGCAATGCCTGGTGGTGGCCGCCGAAGAACTGGACTGGCTGCCCGCCGACGCCTTTCGTTTGTTTCTGCGCCGGCACATTGCCAGTGAAGGCGCCGGCGCCGTGTTGCTGGGCCGCCGCCCGCCGTCTGGGGCCGCGCCGCACCTGGCCGCGGTGAGCGATCCCTTTGCCTATGTGCTGCCGGGAGGACGATCAGCCGCCATGCGCGCCGCCCGCCAGCAAATGCAACCTTTTGCCAGCCCCCGGGCTTTGCTGTGTGACAGCCGCATGGCCTTGCCGCGCCATGATGGCGTCGAGCGGGAAGCCTGGAGCGACTGGCCGGGCCAACAGCTTGCAGTGCGCAGCCTGCTGGGCAACGCCTTCACGGCCGCCACCGCCTGGCAGACGATTCTGGCGGCGGATGCCGTGGCCCAAGGCCAGGCCACGGCGGGAGTCGTGAGCGTTGCCGGTTGCAACCATCAAGCCATGACTGCCGCCTGGGTGCGCGGATGAGGTGATTTGCAGTTGCCGTCCCCGGCGACTTTCCGGCACTATCCCCTCCCGTTATCATGCAAGCGCGGGTCGTGTTGATTACCGGTGGCAATGGCAGTTTGGGACTGGCCATCGCCCGTGCTTTCCTGCAGGAGTCACCCGCCAATCGCCTTTGGCTGGGCGTGCGCCAGCACCGCGAGCGCGCCGAAGCCCTGGGCGCGGAATTTCCCGGCCGCTGCGCCTGTGTTGAGCTGGAGGTCACCAGCGAGGCCTCCTGGCAACAGACGCTCGGCGCCCTGGAGCAACAGGAAGGGCGCCTGGATGTTTTGGTGAACAACGCCGGCCGGCATCAGGACATGCTCCTGGGCCAGATGCCCAGCGAGGTGTGGCGGGACATTGTGCGGGTCAACCTGGAAGGCGTGTTTCTGGGATGCCAGGCCGCCCTGCCCCGGATGATTGCCCAACGCCAGGGGCGTATCGTCAACATCGCCTCCTTGAGCGCCCTGCTTGCGCCGGCCGGCCAGACCAACTACGCCGCCGCCAAGGCGGGCGTGATTGCTCTCACCCAGTCTCTGGCCAAGGAAGTGGCCCGGTTGGGCATCACTGTGAACGCTGTTTGCCCCGGGTACATCGAGAGCGGGGATCTGATGCAACTGCCGGAGACTGAACGCCAGGCCCGCGCCCGCCAGGTGCCCATGCGGCGGTTTGGCCGCCCCGAGGAAGTCGCCGCCGCGGTGCGCTTTCTGGCCAGCGCCGAGGCGGGTTACATTACCGGGGCGGTGCTCAAAGTGGACGGAGGAATTCTTTAATGGACACGCAGGCAATCAAAGCGCAAATCAAACAGTTGATGGTCGAGAACCTCATGCTGCAGGTCGCCGCCGGGGACATTGGCGATGACCAGGCGTTGTTTGGCCCCAACAGCCTGGGGCTGGACAGCGTGGACGCCCTGCAGTTGGTGGTCATGCTTGACAAGCATTTTGGCCTGAAGATTGCCGATCCCGAAACCGCCCGGCGCGTCCTGCAAAACATCAACACCATGACGGAGGCCGTGCTGCAAAACCGCGGCGCCAGCACCGGCAGCGCCGGCCCGCCCGCGTAAATCAGGACTTGCCCGGCCGGCGGCTTTGATGTGGAATAATGCAAGCCTGCAAAGCAAAGTGGGACCTGAGTTGTTATGCCTGAGAAAACCATCAATGAAATCCCGCCGGCAGTGCGCGAGATTTTTGAGAAGGGCAAGGTTGCCCTGCAACGCAACATCCTGGATTACGCGTTCATTCATTTCGAGCAGGTCCTGGCCCGCGAACCCGGTTTCTACGAGTGCCGCGAGCTGCTGCGGGCCGCCCAGTTCAAGAAAGCGGGGGCCAAAGCGGGGCTGTTCAAGAAGGTGATCGGCGCCGCCAGCTCGCAACCGCTGGTGGCCAAAGCCCAATTGGCCATGCGCAAAGACCCCATCGAAGCCATCGCCATTGCCGAACAAATCTTGAACAACGACCCGCATAATTCCGCCGCCCACCGCGTGCTGGCCGAGGCCGCCCTGGCGGCGGATTTTCCGCGCACCGCCATCTTGTCGCTGGAAATTCTCGCCAAGGCCTCGCCCAAAGACCGCGCCCTGCGCCTGCAACTGGCCGAGGCCTACCAGCGCATCCATCAGATCGCCAAGGCGGAGGCCATCTACAGCGAAATGCTGAAGGCCAACCCCAACGATGCGGAAGTGGCCCAGGCCTACAAAAATCTCTCCGCCCGGCGCACCCTGGATGAAACGGGCTTTGGCGCGCTGGCCGATGGTCAGGGCAGTTACCGCGACGTCCTCAAAGACAAGGAGGAAGCCGTGGCCCTGGAGCAGGAAAGCCGGCAGGTGAAAACCGAAGATGTCACCACGCAGCTCATCCGGGAAAAAGAGGAGCGCCTGGCGCGCGAGCCCAACAATCTGAAAGTGCTGCGCGATCTGGCCGAGCTGCATGCGCAGAAGAAGGATTACGACAAGGCCCTCGAATACTACGAGCGCATCCGCAATTCCGAAGGCGGGGCGGATCCCTCGCTGGAAAAGGCCATCGCGGACACCAACCTGAAACGGTTTGATTATCTCATCGAATCGCTGGATCCGAACATCCCGGAGCAGGCGCAGCAGATCGCGCAGCTTCAGGCCCAGAAACAGGAGTTTCAGTTGAACGATGCCCGCCAGCGGGTGGAGAAATATCCCACCGACCTGCAGCTCCGCTTCGAGCTGGGCGTGCTCTACTTCAACGCGGGCAAGATCAGCGAGGCCATCCAGGAGTTTCAGAAAGCGCAAAACAATCCCGCCCGCCGCATTGCGGCCATGAGTTATCTGGCCCAGTGCTTCGCCCGCCGCGGCATGAATGACCTGGCCGCCCGCAAATTCCAGGAGGCCCTCAAGGAAAAAGTGACCTTCGACGACGAAAAGAAGGAGCTGCTGTACGCCCTGGGTTGCGTGCTCGAGAAAATGGGCAAGAAGGAGGAGGCCATCGAGCAGTTCAAGCTCATCTACGAGGCGGACATCGGCTACAAGGACGTGGCCGCCAAGGTGGACGCCTACTACGCCAGCCAGGGCTGACCGGGGCCGTCAGCCCCGCCGGTTCAGGGTCCCGCCGGTTGCGCCGCGCCGGAAAAGGTGTGCAAAAACACTTTACAGACCGGCAGCCCGCACGCACATTTAACGCCATGTCGCGGAATACGACTGCGGAAGGGAAACAGACCGCCCTCCGGGAGGCATCCCAAGCATACCGGTCAGTAAACGCGCTGGAGCAAGCCATGGCGCGTTCGCAACAATACCTGCTGAGCCAGCAGCGGGACGGTTGCTATTGGATTGGTGAGTTGATTGTGGACGTCACCCTGGTGGCGGACATGGTGGCCTACCACCATTGGAATGGCAAAGTGGACCCGGAGTGGCAGCGCAAGGCGGTCAACCACATCTTTTCGCTGCAACTGCCCGAGGGCGGCTGGAACATCTATTACGGCGGCCCCTCGGAGGTGAACGCCACCATCAAGGCCTACCTGGCCTTGAAACTGGCCGGCGTGCCCATCACTGATCCCCGCATGCTCAAAGCGCGCGAAGTTGCCAAAAACCTCGGCGGCGTGCCGCGCATGAACACGTTTTCCAAACTCTATCTGGCGCTGCTGGGGTTGTATCCGTGGAAATACGTGCCCACCATTCCCTGCGAGGTCATCCTCCTGGGCAAATGGTTTCACGTCAACTTCCACGACATGAGCAACTGGACCCGCGCCATGCTCGTGCCGTTGGCCATCATCAATCATTTCAAGCCCACCCGCCGGCCCAACCCGCCGGTGGATTTGGACGAGCTTTACCCGGACGGCTACCAGGAGCATCAGTTGGCTTTGGCCCCCGATCCCAAATGGTTCACCTGGCGCAATTTCTTCCTGTGGCTCGACAAACTGCACAAGTTTGCCGAGCTGTGGGCGCGGGCCGGCATCCATCCCTTCCGGCGCACGGCGCTCAAACGCGCCGAGAAATGGATGCTCGAGCGCTTCGAAGGCAGTGACGGGCTGGCCGCCATCTTTCCGGCCATGCTCAACTCGCTCATCGCCCTCAAGGCGCTGGGCTACCCCGATGACCATCCGGAAGTGGTGCGCGCGGAGCGGGAGCTGAAAAAGCTGGAGCACGAAGAAAAAGACACCGTGCGCATCGAGCCATGTCTTTCGCCTGTGTGGGACACGGCCATCACGCTCATCGCCTTGCGCGAGTCCGGCGTGCCCGCCGATCATCCCCAACTGGTGGCCGCCACCCGCTGGCTCATGGATCGCGAAATCCGCTTCCGGGGGGACTGGGTGCATAAAAACCCCGCGCCCGTCGAACCCAGCGGCTGGGTCTTTGAGTTCAACAACAAATGGAATCCGGACGTGGACGACACCGCCATGGTCCTGCTGGGCCTGCGCCTGGTTCCCACCGATGACCCCCGCCGCCGGGATGAAGTCTTTCAGCGCGGGTACAAGTGGATGCTCTCCTTCCAGTGCAAAGACGGCGGCTGGGCCGCCTTTGACAAGGATTGCACCAAGAGCGTGCTCACCAAGGTGCCCTTTGCGGATCACAACGCCATGTTGGACCCGGAATGCGCCGACATCACCGCCCGCATCCTGGAAGTCATGGGCAAGGTGGGCACCCCGCTCACCGATCCCCAGGTGCAACACGCGCTCGAATATCTCCGGAAGGAGCAGCAGCCGGACGGCTCCTGGTTTGGGCGATGGGGCGTGAATTACATTTACGGCACGTGGCAGACCCTCCGCGGGCTCTCCGCCCTGAACTATCCCATGCACGAGCCCTGGCTCTTGCGCGCCCGGGACTGGCTCGAAAGCGTGCAACACGAAGACGGCGGCTGGGGGGAACGCTGCAACACTTACGATGACCCGGTCTTCAAAGGCCAGGGCCCGAGCACGGCCTCCCAAACCGCCTGGGCCTTGATGGGTTTGCTGGCCTTCGGCGACCCCGACCGCCCCAGCATCCGCCGCGGCGTCGAATATCTGATCCGCACCCAGAACCCGGACGGCTCGTGGTCGGAGGACGAGACCACCGGCACCGGTTTCCCCCAGGTGTTCTACCTGAAATACGACATGTACCGGAACAACTGGCCGCTGCTCGCGCTGGCGGAATACAAGAAGCTGTTGGAGGCCAAAGCCGCCGCTGAAGGTCCCAACGGCCGCCGCCATCCACAGGCCATCGGCGCCGACGCTGTGAACGCCAACTCTTCGCGCCGGGCTTAACGCGGCGGGCGGCGCGTGATGGGGTATCGCAGGGTGTGTGTGGGGATCGAGCACGTCGGCTCGGTCATCATGTCCCCAATCGTGTAGGTGCCGCCGGCAGGGCAAACGGGTTTCTCCTGAAAAAATTTGCCCGGCCCCACCAGGTCCTCCCACGTGGGCGCCTCGGCTCCCCGCTGCTTGTTTTCGCGCACCCACTGCTCCTTGGCCGCATCAATCTGCCGCAAATGGTTGAGACAGGCATTGCGCTGGGCGGTTTCGCGCGCCCGGTAGAGATTCGGCAGCCCCACCGCCAACAGGAAGATCAGCATCACCAGCCCCAGGGCGAGCGATACGGCCAGCCCCGCCACCGCCAGCCCGCGCCCCCACCAGCGGCCCGGCTCGCGCCGCAGCTTCACCAACGCCGCCACCCCCAGCGCCACGCCCAACAAGCCGGACAAACCCAGCGTGCACGGCGTTAACAGCCCAGCCACCAGGGAGCCAACCGCCAGGCCGCTCACGCGCGGCCCTGCCGCGGCGGTTGGCGGGGCGGCGGCCACCGCCGCGGGCGCCACCATCACCGGCGGGGGAATCACCACATCCGCAAGCTCCGGGATCGTGCCCACCGCCCGCCATTCGGGGTTGTCGGCACGGCGCACCAAACTGGCCGCGTTGAGCCGCCCCTCCTGCAGCCATTGCCGGACCATCGGCAGTTCCACCGGCCCGTATTCACGTTGATCCGCCCCGCGTACCAGGTACTTCACGGCTTCCATGTCTTGAGGATGGCGCAAGGCTGGCACAGGGGGGCCGCGGGGGGCAACCGCAAAAGCCAAAAAAAGTGCTTGCCAAGAAACGGAAGAATTTTTAATTACTTAATTATGTTAATAAATTATTGCCACCCCCGCCCAAGCGGCTTCGCTCCGCACACCGCCGCACGCCCCGGCCGCAGGCTGCCGCCGGGACGCCGGGGGCCACATCCCGCGTCCACCCCTGCTTGAAACGGCCATGGCCACCACCCTCACCCTCATCTCTGCCGATCCGGCCTGGTGCGCCCGGCTGGTTCCTCTGATCAACGAATCGCCCTCGTTTCACTGCGTAGGCGTTTATGCTTCAGCCGCCCAATGGTGCGCGCACTGCCGAAACAGCCCTTCCGATTTGCTGCTGCTGGATGTGGACTGGCGGGAGGCCGGCTGGCCGGTGGAGGTGAATCGCTTGTGCCTGGCCCACGCGGAAACGGCCGTGGTGGTGGTGGCGCCGGACGAAAACCCGGAGCGGCTGGTGGCGGCCATGGCCCAGGGCGCCTGCGGGTATGTGTTGCGGCATGAACCTCCGCCAAGCCTGCTGGGCAAGTTGGAGCAACTGGCGCGGGGCCTGTCGCCTGTCTCCGCCGCAGTGGCACGCCAGCTCATCCAACGGGTGCAGGGTCAGACAATGGCCAGCCGGCATCTGGCCCGGCTTTCCTCGCGGGAAAAAGAGATCCTTGAATACCTGGCCCTGGGTTACCCCTACAAACAGATTGCGGATCAATTGGCCATCAGCATCAACACTGTGCGGACTTACGTCCGCCGGCTCTATGCCAAGCTGGAGGTCCCCTGCCGCGCCCACGCGGTGCTGAAATGCCAGCCTGCGCCGTGGGGGGCCGTGCCACCGTTGCGCGCGGGCCCTGCGCCCAACACCTTCAGCGCCCTGCCGCAAAGATGCGACTTGCCAAATGAGCGCAAAGTGGTTTAAGGACTGAGCGCAGTAGGTCTTGCAGCCTGCACCCGCGCAAGCGTGCGCCGGGCAAAGGCAGGCAGCGAGATGGCTCATGGCCTCCTGGGTCGCAAGCCTCTGGAGCAGTCCGCATAGATATCATGGTTGGAATCAGCACGGCAGCCATACCCGCCTCCCTGCGGCGGGCCAACGAACGCACCCTGCTGGGGGCTTTGATGCGGCTGGGTGAGGCCAGCCGCGCGGAACTGGCCAAGGTGGCCGGACTAAGCCAGCCCACCATCGGCAAAATCACTTCCGAGCTGCTTGAGCTGGGCGTGCTCCTCGAGGACGATGAGTCGGCCCTGCCCAACGGCGTGGAGGAAGCCGCCCCCAAAGTGGGCCGGCCCGGGCGGCGTCTGCGGTTGAACGACGAGCAGCAACGTTTTCTGGCCATCGAGCTGGATGTGGCCGAAACCCGCCTCGCGGCCCTGCCCTTGCGCATGCGCGAGGACAACTGGACCCACCGTTTCGCCACCCCGGATTCTCCCCAGGCCTGGCAGGCACAACTGGCGCGTACCATCAAAAAACTCTCTCTCCACGGATTATGGGGAACGCTCATCAGCGTGCCGGGGATTGTGGATGAAAAAGCCGGCCGGGTGTTGTTTTCCCCCAATCTGCACTGGTCGGAAAAGGTCAGCCTGCCGGAACTGGTGCAGCAGGTGGTCAAACTGCCCGCCCTGATGATTCAGGAAATCCGCGCCCTGGCATTGGGTCACTTGGCCACTCATCCTGAAGCGCAGAACTTTCTCCTGGTGGACTTTGGCCAGGGGGTCGGCGGCGCCATCGTCAAACAGGGCAAGCTCTATGACAATCCCCTGCCCTTGTGCGGCGAGCTGGGCCATACCCCGGTGGCCGGCAACCAGCGCCTGTGCGGTTGCGGCGCCCGTGGCTGCGTGGAGACGCTGGTGTCGCGCCCCGGTTTGCTCCGGAGTCTGGCCGAGGCACGCCACGCCCACCGCAGCCCGTCGTGGGCGGAGCTGGTGGCGGAGATCGAGCAGCACGGCATGCCCGCATGGCTGGCTGATTCCTTGGAGGCCGCCGCCACTGTTATTGCCGGCGCGCTGAATGTGCTGGGACTGCGCCAGGTGGTGCTCCCCGGCCATCTGGTCGAACTGCCCCCCGCCGTCATTGAATATCTCAGCCGGGCCATCGAGCGGGGCGCCATGTGGGCGCGGTTTGGCGAGGTGCTCTGCACTGCCGCGCCGCGGCATCGCGCCGCCGGGCTGGCGGTGATGGGCATGGATCGCCTGCTCGTGCCCGTGTCCCACCAGGAGGGTCTGCGCTCCCTCAAGGCGAGGGCTTGAATGGCGGCCGCCGCCAGGACCCGGTTTTTACCGGGACCGTCTGCGTTCTTGCTTGTGCCACGCAGGGATTTCTTTTATCAAAGGCTCGCGCAATGCATTGATTTATGAATTGGAATCGCCGCCACTTTGTGCAATCCACCGCGCTGGCCACCGCCGCGCTGGCCACCAGCACGCCCGGCTGGGCCGCCGCCAAATCCGCCCCGGCCAAAGTTTCCTTTGTGGACTGCCACACCCACATCTATGACCCCACCCGTCCCCAGGGGGTGCCTTGGCCGCCCCGCGAGGAGGGCCGCCTCTACCGCCCCGTGCTGCCGGCGCATCTGCGCAAAGTGTCAGCCAAACACCGCGTGGCGGGCACCATCGTCGTTGAAGCCAGTGAATGGCTGGCCGACAATGATTGGGTGCTTGAGCAGGCCGCCCGGGATAAATTCATCCTGGGCTTTGTGGGCCGGCTGGCTCTGGAAGATCCTGAATTTGAAAAACACCTGCGCCGGCTCAGCCGCAATCCCCTCTTCCGCGGCATCCGCGTGCGCGGCGCCGCCTCGCCCAAGGCCACGGAGAAATCCGCCGAGCGCGCGCTGGGTTTGCTGGCGGACTTCGATTTGACGCTGGATTTCAACTGCCTGCCCACGCAACTGCCGGCGGCCGCGCAGGTGGCCAAACAGAATCCCCGCCTGCGCATCGTCATCAATCACCTGGCCAACCTCACCATTGACGGGAAGGCCCCGCCGGCCCAGTGGGTGGACGCCATGAAAGCGGTGGCGGAGCATGAGCGGGTTTTTCTCAAGGTCTCGGGGCTGGTCGAGGGCACACGCCGCGATGATTTTCGCGCCCCGCGCGAGCTGGACTACTACCGGCCGGTACTGGATGCCGCCACGGAGATTTTTGGCATCAACCGGCTGATCTTCGGCAGCAATTATCCTGTCAGTGAGCTGTTCGCCCCCTACGACATCGTGATCGGGCTTATTGAAAAATACTTCGGCGAGAAAGGCCCCGAAACGCTGCGGCTGGTGGCGATGGAGAATTCCCGGCGGGCCTACTTGTGGAAGGAGCGGAAGTAGCGGCCACGATCCCGGCCTGAGTTCAGGACGCCGGGGAGATGGAAGATTCGCCGGCCGGCGCCGGGGGAGGCGCCGTGCTTTGCCGCACGATGACCTGGGCCGGCAGCCGCACCGACTGCACCACCTCCCCTTTGAGCAAGCCCAGCAACAATTCAAAAGCCGTGCGTCCCAAACGCAACTTGGGCTGCCGCACGGTCGTCAAGGGCACGCGGAAATGCTCCGCCAGCAGCACATTGCCAAAGCCGGCCACCGAAATGTCCTGCGGGATTTGCCAGCCCTGACTCAGGAGAAACC
Source organism: Verrucomicrobiia bacterium (assembly GCA_026414565.1). Lineage (NCBI taxonomy): Bacteria > Pseudomonadati > Verrucomicrobiota > Verrucomicrobiia > Verrucomicrobiia bacterium. The sequence continues at coordinate 117,064 of JAOAIT010000055.1, read as the reverse complement.
GGGCCGCACCAATGGCCACCAGATCATTCACTGCCATCAAAGCGGTGGGCCGCACCGCCTCCTGGGCCAGTTGTGCGGCGGCCTGCTCCCCCTCCTCGATTGTGGCCCCGGCGTGAAACACCAGCCGATCATCCGGTTCAATGCCCGCCTCGCGCAAGGCCGTCCGGTGCCCCTCCAGACGCTCGCGATTGCCGGGCGAAATCACCGGCCCGGCCAGGTAGGCAATGCGGCGATGCCCCAGCTCCAGCAGATGCGCCGTCAACTGCCGGCTGGCCTCAAAGTCCGCCGTCTCGACCGCCACCAGGTGCTCACAGAAGGGGGCGCGATGTCCCAGCAACACGGTTTTTACGTTGCGCCGGCGCAGCTCCTCGTAGATGGGGGCCGTGGGTTGCAAGCGGTACACCGGGCTGATGAGCAGCCCCTCCACATGCCGGGACAACATGCGGCGAATCACCTGCTCCTCCCGCGCGGGATCGTTTAACGTATGGGCCAGCAGTAAATCATAACCATGCGCATGGGCCTGTTCTTCCAAGGCCAGCAGCACCCGTCCAAACATCGGATTGGTCACCGCCGAAATGACCACCCCCAACAGCCGGGTACGGCGGCTGCGCAAGCCCCGCGCCATGGCGTTGGGCATGTACCCCATCTCCTCGGCCAGGGCCCGAATCCGCGCCTTGGTGGCGGCGGAAACATCCGGCGCGTCGTGCATCACCTTCGAGACGGTCATCACCGTCACCCCCGCCCGGGCAGCTATGTCTTTCAAGCGTACCATGCCGCAAGTGTACCTCAGACGTGCGCGCCGCTCCAACCCAGTTTGCAGCGCAGCGTGTTGAAAAAATTGGCCCCGTGCAACCGCACCAGTCGCACACTGCGCCGGCTGCGGGTGATTTCCACCGCCGCGCCCACCGGCAGGGTCAGCGCCGGCTCCCCATCGGCCGCCAGCATCACCTGCGGCAGGGCGGTGAGCGACACCACCTTGATGACATCATGCAGGCTCAGGATCACGGAGCGGTTGGAAAGCGTGTGCGGGCAGATGGGCGTCAAGGCAAACGCCTGGGCGGCCGGATGCACGATCGCGCCCCCTGCCGCCAGCGAGTAGGCCGTGGAGCCGGTGGGCGAGCTGATGACCAGTCCGTCACAACGGTAGCGCGTCAGCTCCTCGCCGTTCACATACACCTCCAGCTCCACCAGCCGTGAGCCGCCGCTTCGGCTGATCACAAAATCATTGAGCGCCCGGTAGGCCACCGGCCGCCCCTCGTGCATCGCCGTGGCTTTGATGAGCGGACGCACATCCAGATCAAACTCCCCGGCCAGCACCCGCTCCAGCGCCGCCTCCAGGCCCTGGGAAGAAACGGTGGTGAGAAAGCCCAGGCCGCCGACATTCACCCCCAGAATCGGCGTCGGCGCGCCGCCCACGTCCCGCGCCGCCCGCAACATGGTGCCGTCCCCGCCAAAAACCAGCAGCAGATCACAGGCGTGAGCCAGCTCGGCCGGGGTGGGCACACATTCCCCGTGCAGCCGCGCCAGCCGCCGGGTGCCGCTCTCCGTCAACACCTCGCGTCCCGCCTGCCGCAGCCAGCGTTCGGCCTTGTGCAACACCGCGCGGCAGTTGGGTTTATCCGGGTTGGCCAGCAGCCCCACCCGTTGGATTTTGTGCGGATTCGTTTTCAAGCCACACCCAAAACTCTTTATTGCCTGCGGGCCCCAGAATAGGGGACTCCGTAAGCCCCCGCCAGCGCAAATTACCCTGGCCTGCCACGAAATCCGCCAGCTCCCGCAACACGCGCTCGTGAATGGCGGGATCACGGATGACGCCGGCGCCGCGATCGGCCTCGGCCTTGCCCGCCTCAAACTGCGGTTTGACCAGGGCCAGAATGCCGGCCCCGGCCCGCGCCACGCGCACGGCGGCAGGCAGGATCTTGCGCAGGGAGATGAACGAGCAATCAATAACCACCAGGTCCGCCCCCGCAAACTCAGGCCCCAAATCTGCGGGCTGCAAATAACGCGCATTGGTGCCTTCCCGCACCACCACCCGCGCATCCTGCCGCAGCTTCCAGGCCAACTGACCCGTCCCCACGTCCACCGCGTACACCCGCGCCGCGCCGTGTTGCAACAGGCAATCAGTGAAGCCGCCCGTGCTTGCCCCCAAATCCACCGCCACCCTGCCCGCCACCTCCACGCCAAAATAATGGAGGGCATGTTCTAATTTAAGGCCGCCACGGCTGACATATTTCTCCCGTTCGACCACCTCCACCACGTCGTTTTCCCTGACCGGCTGGCTTGGTTTGGCGGCCTTGTGCCCCCCCACCCGCACCTGTCCCGCCAGAATCAGCCGCTGGGCTTTCTCGCGGCTGGGCGCCAGCCCGCGGGCCACCAAAGCCACATCCAACCGGATGGATCCTCGTGTTGCCATGTGCCAAGACCGCCGGAAACTAACCCGGGCTGAGCTCCTTTCCAATCCCAATAACACCGGCCACTCCACCCGCGGGATCTTTCTTCCAAGGGCGATTGCTTGTTGACTTAGTCAGGCGCTCTTTTCAAAGCGCTGTCCGAATCTCCGGCTGCAACAGCCTCCGCGTTATCCAAGGCGATGGAGTTGGGGAGCCAGGACGCCTTGATTTCATTGCCTGGCCCTGACAAAGGCGCCCGTTGCCGCAGAAAATCGGCCAATTTGCGGGCGTACTCGGCCTGGGAGCGGGCGCTGGGATGATCATCGTGGGGGAGGTTGCGGCTGCCCGGCTCGGACAAACTCACCGAGATGTCCACGGTGGGAATGCCCAGCTCGGCGCAGGCCTGCAACACGCGCGCGGTGTCCTTGCCACGGGTAATGCCCGCCACCACCAAATAAACGCCTTCCTCGCTGCACTGCCGGGCAAACTGGCGCAACACCGCCAGGCTCACCGCCTGGCCGCGCGCCCAGCGGCTTTCGAGTGCGCAGTATCCCTGCTCCAACCAGTTCACCAGCGCCCAAGTCTGCTGCCCCGGCCAGGGGACGTAATCCATGGGGGTGTGTTCCACGATGAGGCAGCCGTGGCGGTCCAGCCGCGCCCACGGTTGATGAATCGGCCCCAGCCGGTTGTACGGCGCCACGGCTTTGCGGCGGGCGCGGGTGAGCACATTGCGTTCATCGTGGAAATAGGCGTAATCCACCACCACCACCCGGGGCCTGGGCAGGCGCGTGGAAAACTCCTGGTACTGCAACCAGGCATGCAGCGTGCCATAGCCGTTCACGCCAAAGTTGAAGACTTCGTATTCCGGCAGCAGTTGCTGCAACTGCCACGGCATGGTCTCTTCATCGTTCAATGACCATCCGTGCACAAACGAGCATCCCATCACCCACAACCCGGGCCGGGCGGGTTTCTTCTGTCCCGGCGAATGGGTGAGGCGCAGCGTGTTGGTATCGTGGGTCATCTTGAAAGTGTAACCGTCGGCCAGCGTCACGGTGAACTGGCCCGGCACATGGGTGTAACCTAATTTCGGGTGCGCCTGGAACAGCCGCCCCCCGGGCTCAACTTTCAGGTTCACCGTTGCCGGAGCAAAGGGGCGATGCCCCAAAAGCCGCGCCACCCCCTCCAACAAGGCCAGCGCCAGCAAAAGTGCCAGCGGCCCAAACATCCCCAATGCCAGCCAGCGGCGGCGCGCCCGCCGGCCGGCTGCTGCAGCCGTGGCCTGATTTGGCACACTCATGCCCGCCCTTACTGCTGGCGCTGATACCGCTCCACCTCCCGCTGCAGTCGCTCCGGGGTCCACCGCCCCGGATGAATCATCACCCGATACCGCAACGTCAAAGTCTCGCCCTGCTTCAAGGTGTGCGGCCCAAAACACACCACGGCCGCATTCACAAAGCGCATGGGCCCGTCATTGATGACATACCACGGCGAAGGCGCATTAAGATTTTGCGGATGATCCAAAAAAGCGATGCCACATTCCTTGTCCCCCACCCGGCCGGAATAATCCACCGCCGCCGCCTTGCCGCGGTAACGGCCGGTGGCCAGCGAAACTGCGCCCGTGGGCGTGCAGACTTGAACGTCCTCAAACTCGCGCACCAGCCGCACCGACAAACCGGCGTATCCCCCCGGCCCCCGGCCATCCGGGCCGGGAGGCGGCGGGGTGCGATCCAGAATCACCTGGGGCGCCAGCGCGGTGAACACGCACACCCAATCCTGTTGTTGGGTGCCATCGGCCCCGGGCGGCGCAATTTCAAGGATGCGTTGCTCCCGCATCACGGCGCTCCCCTGGGCCGGCCGATAGGTCAGCTCCATCTGCAGGCGCGCGGAAGAATCGGGCCGTGTTTCCACCTGGGGAGCCGTCCATTCCGTCCGCCCGGCGGGCAGCCCCGTTCGGGCATCCTCCTCCCAATAATTCACCTGGTTCAGGTATTTCCACGAAAACCATAACGCGCAATGCCAGCGATGGTCGGCGGGCCGATGCCAGGTCAGCGCCGGCCCGCCGGGCAGGGCCACTGGATGAAAACACGGCTTCGTTTCCTGCTCGCCAAAACGAAATTGCCACAGCACCTGGCCGTCCTGCGTCAATGCCACTTCCCCCGGCGCCTGTTTCCAGGCATGAGCGGCCCTTGCGCTGGCGGCGGCGCCCACCAGACACATGGCAATCCCCAAAATCCATGGTGCACGCATAAAGGTATGCTAACCCTCCGGCCCCTCCGATGCAATGACGTCCGGCGGGTTTGACAGTTGCCCTTCACCCGCCTAAGCTGCGGGCGCACATGAAGGCCCAGGATGCCTCAGCCCGGGAGCGTTTGCTGCGCGCGGCACTCAAGCATTTTGCCGAGCGCGGGTATGCCGGCGCGTCCGTCCAGGATATTGTGGATGATGCCAAGGTCACCAAACCCACCCTGTACTACTATTTTGGCAACAAGGCGGGCCTTTACCACGCCCTGATTGACCTGGCTTACGATGAGCGGCTGCGGCTGTTGCAGGAGTCTGTGATCCAGGCCGGCCCCTCGCTTGAGGCCCAACTCATCTCGCTCATCCAGGCCCAATTTGAATTTGCGCGCCGCAATCGGGAGCTGATGCGCATCGGCTTTGCCACCATGTTTGCCGCCCCCCGCGAGGTGCCCAACCCCGCCTATTGCCTGGCCCGCGCCCAGCGCAATTTCAACTTTGTCGTCCAACTGGTGCGCGAAGCCCAACAGCGGCGGGAAATTGATCCGGCCCTGGATGCCACGGAAGCCACCCTGGCCATCTATGGCATGATGGCCTTTCATGTGCTGGCGCACCTGGCCAATCCGGATCATGGCCTCAATCAGACACGGGCCCAATTTATCACCCGCGTCTTCTTGCAAGGACTGCACGGAGCACAGGCGGCCTCACGGCAAAAATCAACTCCTGCGCCTCCCCCCCGAAGGCGGGCGATTCACAGGAAGTCCCCGCCGGCCTTCCGCCGGTCCGCCCCTGGCCGCTAGGCGGAGCGTCCGGGCCGGCGCCGCCTGCCGCCCCTGCCGGCGCCCGGCGGAGCGGGATGCTCGTGCGCATGCTCCTCCTCGTCCTTGTTTTTGCAGATGCCGCGCCGGCGCAATTCCTCGCAGGAGGCGGTGAGCTGCAGGCGCCGGGCCTGGGGTTTGAAGCCCATTTTGAAACTGATCTCGTCCTCCCGCTTCAGCAGCAGCTCGTCCTCAAATTCAAAAATCTTGTTGCAGTCCACACAAATGATGTGGTTGTGCTCCGGGTGCTCCGCGTAATTGGGATCGTAATACTTCTGCCCCCGCCCGAAATCCATCTCGCGCACCAGCCCGCTGGCCGTCAACAAGGGCAGCGTCCGGTACACGGTGGCACGTGAGACTGTGGGATCCACCGCCCGCGCCCAGCCCAGCAATTGCTCGGCGGTAAAGTGCTCGCTGGTGCTGAAAACGCAATCAATGATGGCGCGGCGCGGGCCAGTCAGCCGCAATTTCTGGCGCGCGAGAAATTCAAGGAAGCGTTCTTTGGCCGCTTGCCGCCGGGCGCTCAACATACCTTCACACTCTAAACCAAACCGCCCATTCTTCAACCCTGAAGCATGGCCCTCAACGCTGCCGGAGGCCCGGCAGCCCGGTCGTGCCGGCGAATGCGGCCGTGCTCATGGAGGCCCTTGCAACAAAGCGCCAAACTCTTTCAACAACCCATATTTCCTCGTCCAGGGGGTGTACATGAATCCGCGCACGCGGGGGAGGTTTTTGGCCGCCGCCAGCCATCCCCGGGTGGATTGCAGATCATCCGCATCATAATAGCAGGCCACCAAAGTGGAGAATCCCTGCCGGGCGAAGAACTCCAGGCTTTTGGGGCGCGGATCACCGCCCCAGACGGCGATCACCAGATCTTTGGGCACATGATTCCATGAGCCGGTAAAATCGCCTTCCACCAAATAATAATCGCCGTGTGCATTGTGATTCGGATCCAACATGTCCGACCACACATAAATCTGCGCGCCGGGGTTATGCTGGCGCAGCGCCCCGGCCTGCCGCGTCACGCATTGCCCCAGCAGCTTCGCCATGTCCGCCCCGCGGCAGGCCATGCAGGTGCCCCCCATGCGCACTTCGTCCATGTTCAACATGATTTTACGCGGACGCACCTTTTCCGCCAGCAGGCGCGCCTCATGGTCAAAGATTTCATACAACGCCGGCTCGGCCATGCAGACCGTGACCTGGGATTCATGGATGACCATGGGATGATACCAGCTCACGCGCACCCGCTGGCCGTCCTTCAGGCGCGAGCCGGGCAGCAGTTTCAAGGCGGGCGAGGGCCGCTCAATCTGGTAGAAATTAAACTGCGGATCCGTGAGCGGCGCATAATCCCGCCCCTCCGAGTACGTGATCTGCAAATCTTCGCTGCGCACCGTCACCGGCGTGCCCGGACGCAGCAACACATTGAGCGGGCCCACTTCCTCCAGGGACCAGTCATCCGTCCAGAATCGCCCCGCCCGGCCGCCCCACACCCCCACATAAAGGCGCACCAGGGTGTTGGTCAGGCTGTTGAACACCAGGGAAAGCCGCCGCCAATCGCTGGTGGCGGGCAGATTGAATTCGCGCGGGGCCAGACTGCGGTTGCCCGCCAGCACCTGCACCCGCAGGGCGCCCGCCGGCTGCAAATTCTCGGTCTTCACCCAGACGCTCACCCGGTAGCAGCGCCGGGGTTCCACGCGGATTTCCTGCATGACCCGCCCATGACCATGGGGATTGGACGCAAAATTCTCCATCCGCAACGCGGCCTGGCCGCCGTGCTTGACGGCGGTGTCCACAAAACTCACCTCGCCCGGCTGATCATGGAAATTGAAGCCGCGAAACCGCTGGCCATTGTATTCTTCAAAGCCCGCATTGTTTAACGTCACCGGCGAGGGCACATGCCGGGCCTCAGTTCCTTTCACCTCAAACACCGCGTTCTCCACCCACAGCCCTTCGGCCAGATTCCGGTCATGCCCTAAAATGCCGCCCCCGTAACCCACCGAAAAGAGGGCAGGAATAAACTCCAGTTGGTTGGAGGCGCAGGCGGCCTTCACGGCCTCCAGGCGCCGGAAGTAGTCGGCGTTGCGTTTGCACAAGGTATCCAGGCCGAAGGAAAACATGGCGCCGTTGAAGCCGCTGCGTCCCGCCGACTCCAATACCCGGTTGATCTCCTCCACGTCGGCATCCCGGCCCAGCCCCCAGCCAAACACCCAGACGAAGCGGTCCGAATACGTGGCGCTTTGCGCGGCCAGAAGAGTCCCAAGAAAAAATGACACTGCAAGCAAGCGTGGCTGCATGGGAGGCATCCTAAGGCCCGGCGCAAGGTTTGTCAGGCCCAAATGAACCGGCCGGCAGGCACGCCCTGGTCCTGTCCGCCAGCCAGGGACGCCGTGCCCAAGCTGGGGCACCAGCGACACCGGCGCGATGGCCGGATTAGTTAAATCAAAATATCCTTGATCACCTTCGATGGTTCCACGCCCGTCAACCGCTGATCCAGCCCCTGAAACCGATACGTCAACCGCTCGTGATCAATGCCCATGCAGTGGAGGATGGTGGCGTTCAAGTCGCGGATGTGCACCGGTTTATCCACGATGTTGTAGCTGAAATCATCCGTCTCGCCGTACGTGATGCCCGGTTTGACGCCCCCGCCCGCCAGCCAGACGCAGAAATTGCGCGGATGATGATCCCGGCCGTAGTTGTCGCGGGAAAGCGGGCCCTGGCAATAGACCGTGCGGCCAAACTCGCCCCCCCACACCACCAAGGTATCCTCGAGCATGCCGCGCTGCTTCAAATCCTTGATCAATCCCGCGCAGGCGTGATCCACATCCCGGCATTGCAGGGGCAGATCGCGCGGCAAATCGCCATGATGATCCCATTCCCGGTGAAAAATCTGAATCACCCGCACCCCGCGCTCGGCCAGCCGGCGCGCCAGCAGGGCGCTGTGGGCAAAAGTGCCGGGTTCCGTCACCTCCGGCCCGTACAGTTTGAGCACTTCCGGCGGCTCCTTGGAAATGTCCGTCAATTCCGGCACCGAAGCCTGCATGCGAAAAGCCATTTCGTATTGGGCAATGCGGGTTTGGATTTCCGGATCCCCATAACGCAAGAACTGCTGCTCGTTCATGCGATTCAAGGCCTGCAGCATGTCCCGCCGCGCCTCCGCGTCCACCCCCGGCGGATTTTTTAGAAAGAGCACCGGATCGCCCTTGGCCCGCAACGCCACTCCCTGGTATTTGGAGGGCAGAAAGCCGCTGCCCCACAATCGCTGGTAAAGGGCCTGCGCATCGCGTTTGGCGGACCATCGCGGGGTCATGACTACAAACGCCGGGAGATTGTCGCATTCGCTCCCCAGGCCATAGGCCAGCCATGAACCCAGACTGGGACGCCCGGGAATCTGGCTGCCGGTCTGGATATAGGTCACCGCCGGATCATGGTTGATGGCCTCGGTGTGCACCGTTTTGATGATGGCCAGCTCGTCGGCCACGGTCGCCGTGTGCTGCAACAGCTCGCTGAACCATGCGCCGCTCCGGCCATACTGCTTGAACTTGTAAATGGATGGGGCGATGGGAAATCGCGTCTGGCCGGAGGTCATGGTCGTCAGCCGCTGATTGCCGCGCACCGAGGGGGGGATGTCCTTGTCAAACAGCTCCGCCAGCTTGGGTTTGTAATCCAGCAGATCAATCTGCGACGGCGCCCCATTCATGAACAAGTAAATGATGCGTTTGGCCTTGGGCGCAAAATGCGGCAGGCCCGGCAGGGCCGGATGCGGATGTCCGGCCGGCCGGGGGCCGCTGCTCACGGCAGCTTTCAGCACCTCGGGAAACAGCAGCCCGGCCAGCGCAATGCGGCCCACCGCCAGGCCGGCATTTTTGAAAAAGTGCCGGCGATTTTGCAGCGTGATGAATTCGTCCAGCGGATGCATGCGTTTTGCTTCAGGATGTGATGCGCCCTAATTCTTGGTCACCACTTCATCCAGGTTTAACAACAAATTGGCCACCAGCGTGTAGGCCGCCAGCTCGGCCGTGTCCAGGGATTCGTCCACGGGCCATTCACCCACCCGCACCAGTTGGCGCGCCGCCTCCGTGTTGGCGCGGTAGCGGGCCAGGTGCGATTCCAGCGACTGCCGCAAGATGTTCATCTCGGACGCGGACGGCGCGCGGCCGGTGACCAGGCGAAACCCATAGGTTAAACGCTGGGGCGGCAAACTCCCCCCCTCCTTCAGCATGCGGGTGGCAAGCTGCCGCGCACATTCCACGTAAGGAATATCATTCATGAGCAGCAACGCCTGCAGGGGCGTGTTGGAGCGCTCCCGGCGCGTGCAGGAGGACTCCCGCGAAGGCGCATCGAAGGTGGTGAAAATCGGCGGCGGCGCCGTGCGCTTCCAGAACACATACAAACTCCGGCGGTACAGGGCCTCGCCGTGGTCCTGAGTGTATTTGGCCGTGTTGCTGGTGGTGTAGCCCACCGCCTCCCAGATGCCCGGCGGCTGATAGGGGCGCACCCCGCGCCCGCCCATCCTGGGATTCAACAGGCCGCTCACAAACAGGGCGCTGTCGCGAATCACCTCGCCATCCAGACGAAAACGCGGCCCGCGCGCCAGCAACCGGTTTTCCGGATCCACCTCCAACAACTTGGGCGTGACTTTGGAATCCTGCCGGTAGGCCGCCGACCGCAGCAGCATTTTTTGAAACTGTTTCACGTCCCAGCCCATGGCAATAAATTCCGTGGCCAGCCAGTCGAGCAATTCGGGATGCGAGGGCCAGTCGCTTTGCATGCCAAAATCATTGGCTGTCTTCACGATGCCCACCCCGAAGAACTGCTGCCACAAACGATTCACGATGACCCGCGCCGTCAAGGGATGCTGCGGCGACACCAGCCAGCGGGCCAAATCCAGCCGGTTGGTGGTGGCCGAGGGCGGCAAGGGCGGCAGGAAGGCCGGCACCCCTGGCGTCACCTCTTCGCCCGGTTGATCGTACTGGCCGCGCTTGAGCACATGGGCCTTGCGCCGCTGCGCGCCTTCGCGCTCACGCATGATCAAGGTGGAAGGGATGGATTCATCCAGTTTTTGCCGGGCCTCTTTGAGCGGATGCAACTCTTTGAACAGCGGCTCAAACACCGGGCGCGACGGCTGATGAACCTGGGACAAATAATGCTCGCGCAACTTTTGTTGCTGCTCCGGCTTGAGCTTCTCGGGCGGTTGTTTCACCCACTCCGCCAGCGGGGCGGGCAGCCTGGCATTATCCCCCAGCGCGCGCATCTGTTTGAGCCACGCCAGCAACGAATGGGCCGGGTCACTGGCGGGGTCGGGCGTGCTCTGCACCCCGGCCCGGTCCCAAAAAACCGTCCCGTCAAATTGAGTGAACGCAAAGCCGGTGAGTTTGTCTCCCGCCCGCAAACCCACCTTTTCCGCCTCCACCTCCAGCCGCACCCACTGGCCGGCGGGGGGCAGCGGGCCCATTTCCGTCCGCACCCGCGCGTTGCCTGCGCCGTAGGAAATCGCCTGGGCATCCCCCCAGTTGGCCCGATGCTCCCAACCGTTGGAATGAAATTGCAACATGATGGCCTTGGGAGGATTCGCCGGATCCAAATAAACATGAGCAAAGAGACGGGCGGCCGGCCCCAGCGTCAGGGCATTGGTGGTGTTAAAAAAGTCCTGCGCCAGCCCGCTGGCGGTGCGTTTGAGTGCGCGCTGGCCGCTGTGCACCGGCCCCTGCCTGCTGTCAATCCATTGCGTGGCGGGCGTGCCGCCGTTGTACTGGGGTTTGGCGCCCGCCGGAAAGTCATCGTCCACCCAAACCACCTCCACCGGCTGGGCCTTGGGCGCGTTGGTCAGGGTGGCTGGATCGGTATAATTCAAGCCGGCGGCGGTTTGCCGGATGCGCTGCTCCAGGGCTGCAATCCGCCCCTCATAGTCCGCCAACTGTTTTTCCTGCTCGGGGGTGGGCAGCTTGAGCGAAGGCGGGGGCAGGAGCGCGTTGCCGTCCATCGCCGCATCTGCGGCGTTGTTGAAAAAGGCGTACAGCCGGTAGAACTCCTTTTGTGAGATGGGATCGTATTTGTGGTCATGGCAGACGGCGCATCCCAAGGTCAATCCCATCCAGACGGTGGCCGTGGTCTCGGTGCGGTCCACCGCATAACGCACATAAAACTCCTCGTCAATCGCCCCGCCCTCGCTGGTGGTGACATTGCAGCGGTTGTACCCCGAGGCCACCAGTTGCTCCCGCGTGGCGTTGGGCAGCAGATCGCCGGCAATTTGCTCGATCGTGAATTGATCAAACGGCTTGTTGTCATTGAACGCCTTCACCACCCAGTCGCGATACGGCCAATGGCCGCGCTCGTTATCCAGATGCAGGCCGTGGGTATCCCCGTAGCGCACCGCGTCCAGCCAGTATCGCGCCTGGTGCTCGCCATACGCCGGCAGGGCCATGAATCGTTCAATCATGCGCTCGTAGGCATCCGGCCGCCGGTCTTTCACAAAGGCCTCCACCTCCTCCGGAGAGGGGGGCAGACCGGTCAAATCCAGTTTGACCCGCCGCACCAGCGTTTCCCGCGGGGCCTCCGGGGACGGTTTGAGTTTCCGCGCCTCCAACTCCGCCAAAATAAAACGATCCACCGGCGTCCTCACCCAGGATGACTGTTTGACCGGCGGCATGGGGGGGCGCTGTGGCGGCACAAAAGCCCAGTGCGGCTGATAGGGCGCTCCCGCGCCAATCCATGCCCGCAGGATTTCCTTTTGCTCCGGGGTCAATTTTTTGTGCGAGGCGGGCGGCGGCATCAGATCATCGGGGTCCGTTGTCGTGATGCGTTTCCACAAGAGGCTTTTCTCGGGATGCCCCGGCACGATGGCCGGCATACCATCCCGCGGATCGGTTGCCCCGGCCCGGGTATCGAGCCGCAAATCGGCCTTCCGATCCTTTTCATCCGGCCCGTGACAGTGAAAACAGTTGTCGGACAAAATCGGCCGCACATCGCGGTTGTAATGAATGGTGACCGGCGTGGTGCGCGGCGCCGGCGCGGCCCCGAGGGCCGGCACCAGCCAACACACCACCGCCGCGCCCCCCAAAAGCATGATGGACGCCCGCTGCATGGCTGCCAGGTATTTGCTTATACGAAAAATAAGTTAACCGTATTCACCGCAAGCGCAACTATTCTCCGGCATTTTCCCTCTGCTGGTTATTTGCCCCCCAGCCCCATCCCGCAAAGCCCCACACCGGCAGAGCAGGAAGGCGAATCCGTCCGGCTCCTCATGAGCCCATTCGGCAACGGTGTGGCCGCCCAGGCCGCCAGTTAGAACCGCCAGAACAGCGAGGCAAAGAACGTGCGCTCGCGCGGCAATTCGAGGAAAGTGTTCACCGGATTGAGGCGGTAATCCTGATCCGCCAGATTCAGCACACCCAGTTTGATCTCCGCCCGGCCGCGTTTGAAGCGGTAACCGGCAAAGGCGTTGAAATGCCAGAAGTCATCCCCGGGGCGGTCCGGGTTGAAGCCCTGATTGTGCTGCTGGGACCAGATGCCCTCCAGCCGGCTGAAGAAGCCGCAGCGATGATTGAAGGCCACGTACAGGTGGAGTTGATGCAGCAGGCCCCGCGTCTGCGCCGCCGCCAGCGGACTCAGCGTCTCCGGAATCACCGGGATGCGCTGCTGCACCTGGGCGTGGCTCAGGCGGTAATTGGCCCCCAGACTCCACTCCTCACCCAGCAGTTGATTGACATACAAGCGCAAAGTGCGCTCCCGAAAGTCGTACTGCTCGCGGGTCGTCTCCGGCCGGAAGGGCGGCAATTCCCGTAAAGCAAACACCCCCAGCTCCCGATTGACATCCGAAAACAGAAGCTCTCCGCTCGCGCCCAAATAAGTTTGTGTGGGCAGTTTTTGTTCGAAAGCCAGGCCGAAGATTTCGCCGCGGGAGGCCGGCGTGGGGCCAAACAGGGCATCCGGCACCAGATTGCGCAGCGCCTGGTTGAAGCCGGCCACCTGGGTGGGCTCAAGCACAAAACTCTGCTCAAAGCCCACCTCGCCCAGGTAACGCGCATAACCGCCGCGCACCGTGGCCCCTTGATAAGGTGTCAGGATAAAGCCCGCCTTGGGGGAGATCCGGTCCACCGACTCGGTCCGGGCGGAGACCGGCGAAAGCCGCAGATTCACCGGATATTGAAAATGATCATACGCCACGCCCGCCATCAGGGTCAGCGGCCGCGCAATCTCCCACGAATGATAAGCATACGCCCCGAAGCGGCTCAGTTCCACCGAGACCGATTGATTGGCCGCAAACCCCGGCGAGAAGAAGGCGGGAAACACTGTGGGATTCCGCTGGCGGCTGGTCACATCGTATTCCCCCGCCTGGAGGCGGCCGCCGAGGACTGTGTTGTGGCGCTCACGCTGAATGATTTGTTGCAGCTCGGCCGTGTAGATTTCCGAGCGCTCATCCAGTTCCTGCACCAACCCCACCCGAATGACCCCCGCCAGCGGCGCAAACGAATAGTCGAGAATCATGGTTCGTTGCGCCGGGTTGCTCACGCGCAGATGATTATGCAGCCGTGTCACCAACAACAGCGTGTGATGGCCCGGACTCCATTCCCGGTGATAACCCGCCATCAACAACGGCTCCTGATTGTCCTTCAGCCGGAAGGTCCGCACCGTGGTCAGTGGATCATAACGCTGCGAGACATCCCCCATGGCCCCGTCAAAGTACACCGCCTGAAAATACAGGCCATCCTGTTGCGTCACCTGTTGCTTGACTTTGAGCGAGACCGTCAGATGCTCCATCTGCCGGTTGGGCGCGCCGTAGCCGTTCTCCGCTAGATACAAAGTTTCCAGGCACCATGCCGTGCCGCCCAGCACACCATACTGGGCCACTTTCTGGAGCCAGTCGCCGTTGCTGGCGTATTCTGTCAGGCTGACCAGGCCCACCCGGTCACGGTCAAACAGCCGTGAATATTCGTTCTGACTGATCTGTGGCGAGAGCACGCCCGCATTGGCCGGCGCGAGGAGATTGGCCAGCAGATACTCGCTGAGCCACGGTGTCTCGTAGCGCAACACCGTGCCGCGCAGATCGCGCAGGGCATCGTAACTGTTGGCCAAAAACAAGTGCGCTGAATAATTGCCGTAATCGCTGTACACCGCCTTGAAGGCCTCACGCACCGCCACCTCGGTCAGGCCGGCGTCCTGATAGATGCCCGCCAGATTGGCGCTGCGCACGGCGCGATCCTGATCCAGCAACAACCGCGAGCGATACACGCTGCGATTGTCATTCAGCCGGATGGATTCCTCCAAATCACGCACCGCCGCATTGAGCCGATTCTCCTGCCGATGAAGGAGGGCGCGATAAAAGACGGGCGTGGGATCCCCCGCATCCAGTTTGCGGGCCAGGGACAGCTCATGCGCCGCCTGCCGTGCATCGCGTCCGTGGCTGTAGGCCTTGCCCAGATAACTGCGCAGCAGCGAGCGCTGCGGCTCCAGTGCCGCGGCGGTTTGCAAGTCCTCCAGCCCCGCCTGCGCCTGCCCCTGCCGGATGCGGCAGAGGCCGCGGCCCAGCCAGGCATTGCCCAGGGCGCCGTCCAGCGCAATGGCCTGCTCGAAGCAACTGAGGGCTTCGGTGATGCGCCCCCGGGCCGCATGCGCAAACCCGCGCAGCACATGAGCCTGGGCGTGGCGCGGTGACAGAGTCAAGGCCCGGTCCAGTTGCGCTTCCATGGCGCCAATTCGCCCAAAACTGAACTCCAGCTCCGCCATCCGGGCCAGCGCAAAACCGAAGTCCGGGGACAGCCGCGCCGCCTGGCGGGCGGCATTCATCGCCGAGGGCAGTTGCGAGCGCGATTGGTAATAATACGACTCCGCCATCCATTCCGAAGCCGTGGCCGGAGCCGGCGGCGGAGCAGTCCGCTGCTCGAATTTGACCGCCTGAATCACCGTGCGCAGCGCCCCCGCTCCTGCCGCTGCGGCGCTGCCCGCCGGCACCTGCTGCAGCAGGGCCTCCGCCGCCTCCACCCGCCCCACCGCCAGGGCCAGCCCCGCCCGATAGACTCGCTCGGCATCGCTGGCCGGCTCACGGTTCGCCGGGTACTTGGCCAGGGCGCCCAACAAATCCCCCGCCCGATAATCGGCCAGGGAAGGAGCCAGCTCCGGCACCTGATCGAGTTGCAGCTCACGCGGATCCAAAACGCCGGGATAATACAGGCCCCATTGAATGAGATTGATCGCGTTGATCACCGCGGTCTTTTCCGGCCGTTTGCCCTCTTCGATCAGCGTTTGCTCGCCTGAATTCAGCGCCACCTGGCCCACTTCATTGCTCACCTGCACCGCTCCATCAAACACCGCCACCAGCACGGTTTCGCCCTCCTCGGCGGTGGACAGGAAAAACTCGGTGCCGCGCACCGCGCCCGAGGCTTTTTTGGCGCGAAATTCCAGATCCGACGGCTTGCCGCGATCAAACATGAAGACAGACCCGTTTTTCAAATCGAGCAGCGGGCTTTTCTTGTTGGGCGGGGCCTGAATGACCATGGTGGTGACCTCGCTCAACCGCAGCACGCTCTGGTTGTACAAGCGCAGACTGGCCCGGCTGTCGCGGCCCGTCCGCACCCGATCGCCCGGATTCAACACCTGATTGGGCTGGGCGGGTGTCCACACGTCCTGGCCGGCGCGGGCCACTTCCACGCGGCCCTCGATGGTGAGGATGACGGAGGTGTTGGTGGCCTCCTGGGCGCACACACCGGCGGCCAGCCCCACCACGGCCGCCCAACCGAGATTTCTCCACCACAATGACAGAATGCGCATAATCACAATGGCTGAAAGATTTCCGGTTTATTCAAGCCCTACCGCCCGATAAAACCGCCGGCCCAGCGCGGCGCCGGGATCGGCAAACTGCACCTGGCCGCCGGTGGCCAGGTTGGTGCTGATGGGGATCCAGGTGCTCAGATTCGTTGAAGCCTGAATGATGAACATCTGGCCGGCCTTGCCGCTGATGTTCAACCGAAACACCCCGTTGGAATAGCTGCTCGCACCCCCGGTGGCGAAGCGCAGCGGCGCCTCCACCGTCAACGTGGCCACCGCGCTGGTCACGCTGGCGGCGGGGTTGGCCACCACCACCCGCAACGAGCCTGCATCGCCGGCCTGCACGTTGGTCAGCGACAAGGTGGCATTGGTGCCACCGGTGACCGGCAGCCAATTCGTCTGCGAAGTCCGCAGATGATACCACTGATAGCGCAGCGGCGCCGTGCCGGAGGCCGTGACACTGAAGCTGGCGCTGCCGCCACTGGCCACGCTCTGGTTCACCGGCGGCGTCACCACCGCCGGCGGAGTGGCCAGAAGATAATTCAACACGATGTGACCTTCGGCCCCATTCACGCCATCCACCGCCACGAGGTAGGACTGATTGGCCTGCACGCTGAGGCGCAGCAGGCTGCGCACGCCGTCCGGCGCGCCGTTGTCATCGCTGCCCACCAGTTGCAGGGTCAGCAAGGATTGGCCCTGATAGACTGCCAGCACGGTGTCAATCTCGCTTCCGATGGTGTCCAGCACCAGCACCCCATTAGTCAGGGTGTCAATGCGGAACCACCGCGACGCGCCGCCCTGCACGCCGCCGTGTTGGGGCTCATTCGGCTCGGTGGTGGCGCCGTAGTTGTCCAGCACCTGCGTGCCCGAGCTGCCCGCGGAAACCGAGGCAAAGAACTGCCGCTGGGGACCGCCCAAGGTCTGCCCGCCAGGCCCCGTGCCGCGCAGCATGTCGTCAAACTTGTCGTGCGTCCGCACATCTTCCAGCACGACGGTTTGATTGCTCTGCACCAACTGCCCCACCTCCAGCACAAACACCCGGGACTGCGCCCGGCGGTCGGGACTGGCGCCATAGGCAATCACCTGGTATGGCCCGGCCAGGGCGCGCATCATGGACGGAATTGTGTAGGTGGCCGCCGTGGCCCCCGCGATGGCCTGACCCCGGAAGAACCACTGATAACTCACCGCGTTCTGGGCGGTAACCTGCAGATTGACGGGGGAGTTTTCCGGCACGGTGCGCGAGCGCGGCTGATCGGTGATGATGGGATAGTCCGTCACCCCCACGAGCAGATTCCAGCTCAACAGGATGATGCCACTGGCCCCCTCGACCCCGTCCACCAGCAGGTGATACGCATTGCCCTGGGTGACGGGGAAGGTTACTCGTTCATTCAGGTTGCCGGCCGAATCTTCGTCACGCTCCACCACCACCAACGTGCTGAGCGTGTCCCCCTGCAGCACTGTCAAGAGGGAGTCAAAGGTGCTGCCCAGCGTGCTGAACGTCACCACGCCATTGGTGGGCGCCACCCACGTGGCCCACACTGAACGCCCGCCGCGCTTGAAGCCGCCGGGCAACTGATCATCCTGCAAGCCGGTGGCCTCGGTATTCTTGCTCATCATCACGCCCGTGGCCACGGCCGGCAGATTGAAGGAGTTGGTGAAACGATCCCCCATCGCCACCTGCGGGGCGGCCAGGAGCACGTTGGCCGGCTGGCTCTCGGCCACGCCGTAAGGCGTGCTGGCCACCACGCTGTAAGCGCCGCATTGGGCCAGTTGGATGTTGGTGAGCGTCAGCGTGGCGTTGGTGGCGCCCGGGAGATTGACGCCGTTCAAACGCCACTGGAAATAAAGCGGCCATGCGCCCCGGGCGGTCACCGCCAGCGTATGCGAACCGCCCGCGGCCACCACCCGGCCCTGCGGCTGGCCCACAATGATGGGGGCGCCCCGCGGCGCAAAGACCGCCAGATAAGGCCGCCAATCGCCGCCCACCCGTGTGAAATCACCGCCCGCAATCACCACGTTGGTTGCTGCGGCCAGCGCCTGCACCCCCAGCGCCTGCGGCGGCACGGTCAAATCTGGATGCCATTCGGCCACCACGCCGGTGACGGCATCCACACTGCCCAGATGGCCCCGATTCGTGGCTGACAGGCGCTGGAACCAACCGCCCACATCCAAGGTGTTCTGCCGCAAGCCCAGCGCGCGCACCACCGCCACATCGCCGGTGAGGCTTTGTACCGGCACGTTAAACTCCGGCAACACCACCCCGCCAGCATCCACCGCCGCCAGCCGCTGGCGGGCCACGCCGCCCATTTGCGAGAAGGCACCCCCCACATAGACCACCGGCAGCGGGTTCTCACGCAAGGCCAGGGCCAACACCGGCGCATTGGGCGCGGGAGCCCACCCCTCCAGGGCACCGCTGGCGTCCACGCGTGCCAGGAAGGGCCTAACCGTACCATTAAGGGAATTAAACTCCCCGCCCAAATACACCTGAGCGCCGTTGGCCGTCACCCGCAGGGCATGCACAGGCCCATCCGGGGCCGGATTCCAATCCAGCAACCCGCCCGTATCGGCATCCACGGCGCCGGCATACGTGCGCGCCCCTCCGGCCAGGGTGGCGAAGTCGCCGCCCACATACAGCCGTTTGCCCGCCATGGCCAAGGCGCGCACCGTGCCACTGGCACCCGGATTCCACGCGGTGGCCGTGCCGCTGAGCGCCGAAATGGCGGCGATCCGGCTGCGCGCCTGTCCGCCGGCCTCGGTGAACTCACCGCCCAAAAAGACATTGGTCCCGCTCACCCAGAGCGCCCGCACCGGGCCATTGGCGCCGGGATTCCAACCGGTGGTTTGACCCGTGGCCAGGCGCAAGGCGGCCACATTGCTGCGCAACACCCCGCCCGCGAGGGTGAACTGCCCGCCCGCAAAGAGGGTGTTTTCCTGCAAGGCCAGGGCTCGCACCGCCCCGTTGGCGGGAGCCTGCCAGTTCAACAGTGCGCCGGTGGCGGGATGCACCGCTGCCAGTCGCAGGCGGGACTGGCCGCCCATCGTCAGGAACAATCCCCCCGCGTAAATGGCGTCCGGCCCGGCCGCCAGCGAGCGCACCACACCGCCCGCGCCGGGGTTCCACGCCCGGACCGCTCCATCCAGGCGGTTGAAGGCCGCCAGATGCCGGTAGGTCACCCCGCCGCTGGTGAACACAAAATCACCGCCCGCATAGAGCGTGTCGCCCACCTGGGCCAGGGCGTACACCCGCACATTGGGGCCGGCCGGCAGCGGCGCCTGCCAGCCCAGCACCTCCCGCGCTTCGGTGTCTATCAACGCCACCTTGGCGCGGCTGAAGCTCACGTTGTTATTCGTCAGCGTGTCAAATTCTCCCGCCACAAACAGCCGCTGACCATCCACCAACAACGCATGAATGGCACGGTCCACACCGATGACCAGGTCCGTGCGCACCTGGCCATCGCTCGGATCCACCTTGGCCAGCCGCGCCCGCGGGAGGCCGCCGATGTTCAAATAATCGCCGCCCACATACAACTTGCTCTCCACCTTGGCCAGCGCGCGCACCGGGCCGTCTGGATTGGGCGCAAAAGGCCGCAATGCGCCGTCCTGGGTTCGAATGGCGGCCAGATTACTCCGCGCCAACCCGCCCACCTGGCTGAACTCGCCGCCCACATAAAGAATTTGGTCGTCCAACAACAAGGCGCGCACCGGGCCGTTGGCCGCCACAATCCAGGCGGGGTTCACCGTTCTATCGGCCAGGATATGGGCCAGATTGGTGCGGGGCTGACCACCCACCCGCACAAAATCACCTCCGATGTACCATCCACCCCGGCCATCGGGCACCACCGCGTAAATGGCTGTCCCCTCCACCCGTGGCAGCACGGTGTCGGGCGCCGCAGACGCCGCATCCAAGGCCACGCCGAGGCCGGTGTTGGGCCCCACCATGCGGAAGTTGCCGCCCAGGAATAAGGTGCCGCTGCTCTCAGCCAGGGCGTGCACCGGGCCATCCGGCACCCAGAAATCATCCCGCGGCACACTGGATGGCGGGGCCAACACGGCTGACACGGTTAATGAAGCTGAGGCCTGTGCGCGCCCGGCGCGGTTGGTCACCACCACGTTGTACACCCCCATTTCCCAAGGGGAGACGTTGGTAATCACCAGGGTTGGGCCGGTGGCACCCGGCAGCGGCGTCTCGTAGCGATACCATTGGAAACTTAGCGGCGGCGTGCCCACCGCCGTTACGGTAAATACCGCGGAAGTGCCCGGCGGCAGCACCACGGAGGCTGGCGGCATGGTAATCACCGGCGGCACAAACACCCGCACCACCGTCTGCCCGCTGTCCTGGGCGCCCTGGGCGTTGCTCACCCGCGCGAAATACAAACCGCTGTTGGCCGGCGAGGCGTTGGGAATGACGAGCGTGGCGCTGTTGGCGCCCCAGAGCGGGAAACCATTGAAGAACCACTGATATTGCAGGGGCGGCGTGCCGCGTGCGCTGACGCTCAACTCAATTTTCTCCCCGCGCACCACCTCGAGGGTGGGCAGCGTGGCCAGAATCTGCGGCCCTTCCGCGAAACCCAAGATGGGCACGGTCAGTGGCGTCGTCCATGTCACCGCCCCCAGATCATCCACTGCCCGGACGGCAAACACATATTGATCGCCGGCCGGCACATTGGTCAGAGTCAACGTGGCGGTGAAGCGGTTGGTGGACGCCGGATTGACACTGGACCCGATCAGCTCTTCGTTCAGGAAAAAGTCCACCTGCTTCACCACGCCGTCATCCGACACGGCCGCCACCAAGGGAATGATGCCGGGCGCTGTGAACCGCGCCAAATTGGTGTTAATGCCCAGTTGCACCACCGGCGGCGCATTGAACACCAGGGTCAACCGCACATCGCCACCCGCGCCCAGAAAGCCTTTGACCGCAATGTAATAGGTGGTGCCCGCCGTTGCCTCCACGTTGAGGAGGCTGGCGCCGCCCCCCGCTCCGGCCACCACCGCCATGACTTCGGCGCCCCCATCATCATCCAGCGCCACCAGTTGCAAGTTTTGCAACGTGCTGCCCGTGTACACCTCGAGCAGGGTATCGAAACTGCTGCCCAAGGTGTTGATCAAGACCGTCCCGCTGGCAGGGGCCGTCCACCGATACCACAGCGAATTGCCCGCCAGCCCGCCCCAAGGATCAGGCTCGCCCGGCTCCAGCGTGGCGCTGCGGTTGTCATCGGTCACCGAGACCGCCGGCCCGCTCAACACTCGCGCGCTGGCAAACATATCGTTGCTGGCCGCCGGCGGGCGCACAGTCACCCGCACAGGCTGCGTTTCTGCCGCCACGCCGGCGGTGTCCACCGCCCGCGCGCGGAAGAAATAATCGCCTGGCATGACATTGGTCAGCGTCACCTGAGCCGTGAAGGAGGTAGCCGGCGGTTGATTGGTGGCCGTGCCTACCAGTGTATTTCCCCGATAGAACTCGATGCGCGCCACCCCGTCGCTGTCCTGCGCCTGTGCCCGCAACACCAGCGGTCCCGGCGCCGCCACCACCGCCCCGGCCTCCGGCGCCACCCAGGTGACGGTGGGCGGCATGTTCATGCTGACCAGCAAGGTGTAATAACCGCCCGCGCCGTTGTAGCCGTCCACGGCGATCTGATAGGTCTGCCCCCGCCGGGCCTGGAACCAGACGCGGCTGGTCAGGGCATTCGTCTGAGAAGGATCATCGTCATTGGAAGCCACCTCCTCCAACTCCATCAACCTCGTCCCGGTGTACACCGCCACCACCGTGTCGAAGGTGCTGCCCGCCGTTGTCACCGTCGCCAGGCCGTCCTGCGGGGCCGTCCACGCAAACCACACTGAGCGCCCGCCCGGCACGCCTGCATGATAAGGCTCGGCCGGTTCAAACGTGGCCCCGGCACTATTACCGGCATTGGTGGCCGTGAGGCCGGTCAAAACAAGGCGCTGGGCGAAGTGATCGTTGGGGGGCGCCGGTGCCACCACCGAGAAACTCACTGGAGCCGACTCACGCGCCGCGCCTTCGTTGTCGTAGGCCACCGCCACCAGGCGATAGGTGCCCACCACCAAGTTGGACAGCACAAAGGACGGCTCAAATCGGCCGGCCTGAAGGTTGTTGGTCCAAAGCGCCGAACTTTCATTGACCATCAACCCCACCAGGCTGACCTGCCCATCGTAATCTTCTGCCAGCACCCGGACGGTCACATTGGCCGGCCCGTCAAATTGGGCCTTCTGCGCCGGCTGGGTGATCACCACCAGCGGCGCGCTGTTGGACGACAACGCCACATTCAACACCAGATCATCCAGCAGCAGCGAGTTAAACCGGCCCAGCCCCTGCGAAACCGATTCAAACACCACCATCGAGATGTCCGGCCCTGTCAGCGTGAACGTCCGCGCCGGGATGTCCTGGGGCGAGAACAGGGCGTTCTCCCCCACCGCGCTGAGCTCCATGCCATAGCGGTTGAACGCCCGCGCCCGCCATTGCGGATGCACGGCCCCCGCAGCGCCGGCCAACACCGCCACCCGCGTGAACCGCACACTGTCCAGCACCTGGTTGAACTCAAAGCGGTTGGTCACCGCCCCGCGAGCGGTGGAAACGTGCTCCAGAAGGTTGGAACCGCTGGAGGCCCTGATTAGCCCCGGATACACCTGCGTGGCCCGCACCACTTGCACGGTGCTGCCCGGCGTGAGATTGATGACCCGCGCGCCAAACCCGGCCAGATAGTTGCTCAAGGTGAAGGGCAAACTCACGCCGCCCGGAGTCAAGGAGACCCCCTCAAAATCCAGCTTGTAGGATGCGGCATAATTGTTGACTGCAATGCGCACCGGCGCCGCATACACCCTCGCCCCCCGGGTGTCATAAGCCACGGCGCTGAAGACATACTCGCCCGCCCACAAATTGCTCACCACCAGCCGGTAGGGCGGCGCAGAGAAGGTGGCCAACTCCATGCCATCCTGATAAAGCTCCACGCGCTCAATTCCATCGTCGGCATCCGTGGCGCTGACCTCCAGGCTCACGGTGGCCGGCGCCACGAATTCCGTGCCATCGGCCGGACTGGTGAAGGCCACCACCGGCTCTGCATTGGGCACCAAATCAGGCACGAATAAACGCACCAGCACAGCATCCGTACCCCCTGCTCCGCCGCTGCTGGTCTCCCCGGCCACGTACAAATATCGCCCCTCCATCGCGATCGCGTGGGCAAAGTCATCCTGGTAGTACCCTTGCAATAACGTGGACAGCAAGGCCCCTTCGGCAGGGTCTATGCGGAGCACCACGGCATCCGCCCCGCCCGCTGTGCCGCCATACGTGTAACCGCAGGCGTATAGACGCCCGCTGCCCGCCACCACCGCCGTCAGCACATCATCCTGCTCCGCCCGGTCAAAAACGGACGAAAAAGCCAGCCACCCTTCCGGCTCCCATTTGTCCACCAGAAAATCCTGGCCGCTCCAGAAATTGTTGGCGGCACCCACCGCAAACAAATAGCCATTCATGGACGCCAGCCCATAATACTCGCCCGGCGTCCCCAGCCGCCGCCACAACAGCCGGCCGTCCAGGGTGAATTTCCACAAAGCGGCATAAGACATGCCCTCGATGTCGCAGCGTCCCACCACATACACGGCACCGCCCATGACCACCACCGCCCGCCCCACGCTGTATTCTGCTGGCAATTCCAGGGCAAAGCCCGGCAGGGTGGACGCGGCCAGGGTCTCCGTGGCCGTGTTGCTGCGCAGCTCACTGCTCACCCAAAGCTGGCTCCCGCCGGGGGTTACCTTGGCCACGAACATCTGTCCGTAACTCTCCGCGCCGCTCTGCGACTGACCCGTGACATACCAAAACTCACCCCCTGGCTCCTGACTGCGCGCGATGGCCAGCAGGGACTCTGCGCCGTCAAAGTCAAAGGCTCCGCTCGCCGGGGTGCGGCGCGAGAAGAGCACCTGTCCATTGGTGGCATTTAATTGCACCAGCGCCCCCTTGGCCGCCCGCGCCACGGACAACAACGGCTCGCTGTAACCCGCAAAGACCGGCCCCTCGCGCGCCAGCAGGATCCCCATGAAGCCATCCGCTCCCGGACGCCCCGGCCAGATCGTCTGCCACAACGGCGAGGTATTGGTGGTAAAATTAGCCGGCACCCTGGCGCCAAAGGCCTCGCCCGCCCCCGAGCTGACCACGCCGCCAAGATAAACGACGTTGGATTGCACCGCCACCGCCATGGCGGCCTCATCGGCCGCCGTGCCCACAAACAATGTGGCCAGCGGCTGAGGATTCAGCTCGCGGTTGACCGTCACCCAGGCCACCTCGCTTTCCAGCCAGTCGCCCTGGTCGTTGCCCACCATGACGTAATAGGCCCCGGCGCGCTCTTCTGAGGCCACGAAGGTGTAATCACTCTGCCCCGATTCCAAGGGCTGGCGATTAAAAAACCATTGATAGAACAAGTTGGAACCCACGGCCCTGACCGACAACGTCACCGGTTCACCCACCTGCACCACCTGGCTGCGGGGCTGGGCAATAATCGCCAGCCGGTTGGCCTCGATGAAATGCGCCGTGATCGTACGGTTGGCATTCATCACCAGGCCCGCCACGGCATTGGTGCCCAACAAATCCCCGCTCCAGCCGGCAAAGATAAAGCCGGGGTCTGGCACGGCGGTTAATAAAACTGACGTGCCGTTGGGGTAATAGTTCTGGTTGGGACTGCGCGTCACCCTGCCCCCGCCCACAATCATGGTGTTCAGGGCGAAGCTGTTGAAGGGCAGCGCCGCAAACACAGCCACCACCGGAGGCCCCGGATTGGTCAGCACCAAATCCAACGGGCTGACGGGCATCGCATGGCCGGCCACGATCCACTGTTGGAAATAATTCCCTGCGTTGGGCAGGGCCGACAGGCGCACCCGGCTGCCAAAAGGAAAAATCCGGGCCGCCGGCTCGAACTGCACCGCCCCGCTGCCCTGAAGGGTCAGGGGTATGGTGGTCCCAAAAATCGCCTGCGCCTGCCGGGGCCGATTCATCACCACCTGCGTCACCGGATTGGTGCCGGTGGCATCGCCCTCCCAGCGCAGGAAAGTCCACCCCGGCGCCGGCGAGGCGGTCAGGGTCACCACCGTGTTGGAAGGATAAGGCCCGGGCCCCGGACTGGCAGTCACCGAGCCGCCGCCCGGCGTGCTCAAGATCAACGGAAACTCCCAGCCAATCTCCAACCGATTCGTCACCACCGCCGTCCATTCCGTGCGGTTGCTGTTGTAGGCAATCGCCTTGAGCGTGAGCGGCGGCCGCACCTCGAATGGTCCGGTGTACAAACGCCCGTCATCCGGATGCAGGTTATTGGTGGAATAATAAATGCTGCCGTTGGCATAGGCTGTAATCAGCGAGATCATCACCGGCGAATTGTCCGGCAAAACGTGGCGCCCGGAGGGTTTATACACCCCATTTACCTCAATTTGCGGGTCCTGCTCTATGACGGTTAGATACGCGGAAAAACTGTCCTGGCTCCCCTGCGAATTGCTGACGCGCACAAAATAGTAACCTTCCTGGGCCGGCCGCACATCGGCCAGCAACAGGGTGGCATTGGTGGCATTGGGGATCAGCGTGGACTCGAAGAACCACTGATAAACCGGCGGTGGTGACGCTTCAGCCTGCACGCTCAGCGTCACCGTGGAACCCGCCCGCACCACCCGGTCGGCCGGATGTTGCAGAATGACCGGGGCCGCATTTTGGTTTGCCTGAACAGACAAATACAAGAGCTCGGACGAAACAGAACCCTGGGCGTTACCGACCTCAACGACATAATAGCCAGAGTGCAGCGGCTGCAAATCTTCCAACTCCAACCAGGCATTGGTAAAGGGGATTGGCACGAGGAATCCAAACCATTGATACCAACAATAATTCAAAGGCCACTGCCCCGTTGCCTGCGCCTTGAAAACCGCCCTGCCCCCCACCCTTCCGCTGCGCACCAATACCTGCGGCAACAGGAAGGGCGCACCAGTCCCCTTCAGTGCTAAGGTATGTGTGTAACCCGCGGCGACCGCCACTGCATTGGTCAAGCCCGGCGGCACCAGCAGTTCACCGTGGGCACCTTGACCCCATGCCATCACTGTGCCATCCGCCCGCAAGGCCACGCTGTGTTCCCCCCCTGCCGCGATGGCCACCACATTCGTCAAACCTGGAGGAATGTCGAGCTGGCCGGCGTCATTGGCACCCCACCCGACGACCCTGCCGTCCGCCTGCAAGGCCAAACTATGATTCCCCCCCGCGGCCACTGCCACCACGCGGCTCAAGCCGGTGGGAGGCGCCGCCTGCCCATAGGTATTATCCCCCCAACCTACCACGGTACCATCCGCACGCAGGGCCAAACTGAAGTCTTCCCCGGCGGAAATGGCCACCACATTGGTAGCAGTGAAGGGGACGTTACATTGCCCCGAATCATTTGCCCCCCATGCTAGCACTGACCCATCTTCCAACAAGGCCAGGCTGTGCGCGGAACTGGCCGCGATGGCCACGACATTCATCAAGTCCGGCGGCACCTGAAGCTGGGCCATGGAATTATCGCCCCAGGCGAATACCGTCCCGTCACAAAGCAAAGCCAGGTTGTGCGCATAGCCCGCCGCGACTTGAATGACATTAGTCAGCCAGATGGGAACCGTCGCCTGGAAATAGCTGTTGTCCCCCCAGGCGACCACCGTGCCATCCCTGCGCAACGCCAGGCTGTGGTGCTCCCCGCAAGCGATGCCCACCACATTGCTCAATCCCCCCGGGACGTTGAGCTGCCGATAATCGTTGCCCCCCCAAGCCACTACCTGCGGAGGCGGCGGCGGGGGCGGCGTGTCCAACTGCAGCACCAACGCAGGACTGGTCGCCATGCCTAAGGTGTTTTGCACCATCACCTGATAGACCCCTGCGTCTTCCGGGCGCACGTTGTTCAAGACCAGCCACGGGCGGTTGGCGCCTGGTATGGGCAGGCCATTAAACAGCCACTGATAAGTCATCGGCCATTGCCCGCTAACGGAAACCTGGAGCACCACCCGCCCGCCGACCTGCGCACGGCGGAGCGGTATCACCGGCGCGAAATGCGGCGGTCCTTCGCCGATCATTGAGACGCTGTGGTAGCCACCTCCCGCCACTGCTGTTATGCCGCCCAAAGCCGAGGGGACGTTGGTTTGCCCCACACTATTTCTACCCCACGCCACCACGGTTCCATCCGCTTTCAGCGCCAGGCTATGATCAAAACCACAAGCGATGGCCAGGACGTTGCTCAAACCGGCGGGTACATTCGTTTGGCCATAACCATTGTTCCCCCAACCCACTACTGTGCCGTCCGCACGGAGCGCCAGGTTGTGAGCCCTTCCCGCTGCGATGGCCACCACGTTGCTAAGCCAGACGGGAACATTAGTCTGACCATAATCGTTTAGTCCCCATGCTGTCACGGTGCCGTCGGATTTTAAGACCAGATTGTGGTACGCTCCGGCCGCAATCATCAACAAATTGCTCAACCCCGGGGGAATGTTTGTCAGGCTATAAGCATTGGCCCCCCAGGCTAGGACCGTGCCATCCGTCGTCAGGGCTAAATTGTGGTAAAATCCTGCGGCCAGGGAGACTACATTGCTCAGCGATTGGGCCACTGGAGCATAGGAGCCGGCCTGCCATCCCCACACCATAACGCTTCCGTCCGCCCGCAGGGCCAGGGCATGGTGGTTGCCTGCGGCGATGGCTGTCACGTTGGTTACACCAGGCGGCATAAGCATGGGAACATAATTAGGAAGGCTGGATTCCCAGCGATCCCCCCAGGCCACCACCGTGCCGTCCCGGCGCAAAGCCAGGTTATAGTTTTCCCCTGCCACCACTGCGATGACGTCACGCAATCCCGGGGGCACCCAGAATAATCCTCTTGGCTCGTTGCCCCAAACCACCACTTGCGGCGGCAGGGGCGGCGGGACCATTTGCAAGTGGGACACCCGGCTGGTGGCAACCCCATAGGGATTAGTCACCACCACGTCATAATCCCCGGTCACAAGTGGTGTCACAGGATGGCGGGTGAGCCACGGCTGATTTGCCCCAGCGATGGGCGAACCATTAAATCGCCATTGGTAACTTAAGGGCCGCCAGCCCGTCGCCCCGGCATTAAACACCGCCGGGCTTCCTTCCACCACTCGATGCGTAAGGACTGGCGGGGCCAGCCGTGGCGGGCAGTTGCCCACCAAGGCCAGGCTGTAATAAAAGCCCGCCCCGATGGAGACCACATTGGTTAGCCCCGGAGGTATATTCGTGGCACTCTCACTAAATCGGTATTTACCCCAACCCACCACGGTACCGTCAGCCTGCAAGGCCAGGCTATGAGTCGATCCCGCCGAAATGGCCACCACGTTGCTCAAGCCGGCCGGCACGTTGGTGGCGCCATTCTCATTATCTCCCCAGGCGACAACCGTGCCATCCGCCCGCAGCGCCAAACAATGGGCTTCGCCCGCCGAAATGGCCACCACGTTGCTCAAGCCGGGTGGCACCTGGGTCTGCCCACAGCAGTTATTTCCCCAGACCGCCACGGTGCCATCGGCACGCAAAACCATGTTGTAATACCACCCCGCTGAGATGGCGATAATGTCATACAAACCCGCAGGCACATTGCCCTGACCTTCAAAGTTGTCCCCCCATGCCACCACCCGGCCATCCGCTGTTAACGCCAGGCTGTGCAACTGCCCTGCACTAATGGCCACGACATTGCTTAGGCTCGGTGGCACGGCCGTTTGCCCGTCATTATACTCCCCCCACGCCACCACTGTACCATCTTGACGCAGCGCCAAGCTGTGAAACCCCCCAGCCGCGATTTCCACTACATTCGACAATCCCGGCGGAACATTAGTTTGTCCCGAGGTATTGCCCCCCCAAGCCACGACGGTGCCATCCGCTCGCAGGCCGAGGCAGTGCTCCTCACCGGCTGCTACGGCCACAAGGTTCGTGAATCCCGGTGGCAGATTGGTTGGACCATAGTGGCTATTACCCCAGACGATCACTTGGGAAATTACGGACGAGGGCGGGCCTATCTGCACCATCGCCACCTGGCTGGTGACCACCCCGTAGGCATTGCTGACCACCACAAAATAAGACCCAGCAATGGCGGGATTGGCCGATGGAATGTTCAGCACCGAATTGGTGCCGCTCATGATCATCGCGCCCTGGAAATACCAATTAAAATACAGGGGCCCAGTGCCCGTGGCCACGACCACCAATTGAACCGGCTGGCCTTCCTGCACCGTTTGGGAGGCGGGCTGCTGGGTGATCACCGGTCCCTCCCCCAACTGCCATTGGGGCACCAGGGGATGCGGCGGGCCGGTGTACACCGTGGGCGTGGAATAATAGCCATAATCCTCCGGATAACCAGAATTGATCAGCCAATCCCGCCACAACCGGGGAGGGGGCGAGCCTTCTCCACTTGGGGAGGAAGGAAAGGCCGGCTCATACCAGAAGGCCTTGTGCTGAAAGAGCAACGGATATTCCGGCAGCCAGGTGTTGTTGGTGAAAGTGTGAAGCAGAAACGCCTGGGTTGCTTCATCAAACGTCCACACCCGATCCCCCTCCACGGCTGGAAACCCCAGAAACTCACGCCGCGGAAACAGCGGTGCAAGCACACATTTGCCTTCCGGCACGGCGTTGGTCAAATTGCCCACCGGCAGTTCGCCCACCATTTGTACTGTGACCGTCGCAGTGGAGGGATTGCAAAAATAAAACCCCTCCCAAGGTTTTAATTTGCGGCCGGTAGGGATGTAGGATTCATCCAACCACCCATAAAGGGGATCGTAGGAGAAAGTTTCCAGGCGGTTGCTGTTGATCAAAACGACTTGCGAACCATTCGGCACGCTCACAAAGGCGCTGTTCAACGAGTTGTCCGAGGTAATAAACGGTTGCGCGATCAGATTGTAGCCTGGCCGCAAATCATAGGCCCAATAACCAAAGATATTGGTGGCATAAATGGGTGTCCCCAGCGGGCCGCGCGTCGCTATCCGATAAAAATGCCCCATCTCCGGGCTGACAACGAAATCTGACAGGGTCAAAACCTGCGCCGGCCAGCCAAATTGATTGGTCATGGAAAAATAACCGATATCGGGATTGGTGCTTTTTTCCAAATGCAATTGACCGCCGTCTGCAGAATTCTCGGCCGTCACATACATGGTATTACCCGCGAGGTAGAAGGACAACAACCGCGGAGGGGCCACCACCGAAACGGTGGCCACCTGGCTGGTGACCGCCCCGTAGAGGTTGGAGACCACGCAATAGTAGTTCCCCCGGTGGCTATTGTTTGCCTGCGCAAACAAAAGATAATCCATGTTGGCCGCGGGCAGCGGAACCCCCTCTTTGTACCATTGGAACTGCATCGGATGCGTGCCATCAGCAAAGCAGACAATCATGCACTCCTTGCCCGGCGGCCCCTCCCAGGACTCGGCATTCTGAACGATGTGCGGCGGCAGTCCCTGCACCAGCAATTTCACCTGCACCCAGGGCCAGCCATCGTAAGAGAGATAATATTGGCGGTCCGAAGGCTCAAAAGTGCTAGTAAGAAATTCCCCCTGAAGGGCGCCGCGCAACAAGGTCACCTCATGATTCTGTGGCCAGAGGTAAGTCGGATCCAACTGGACCCCGAGGTTGCCATTCAGAGTCACCATCTGCGCGCATTCAATGACGCCATAATCGGTGATCTCGTTGGTGCCGTTAACCAGGAAAAGCAGTTGCGCGTCATTCGCCATCGTCATCGTGGCCCGTTCGAGACGCAGCCCGCCGGCGCTTATCTGTAAAGAACCCAAGTTTTCAAACTGCATCAAGGGCGTGCCCAAGGGCGTTGGATTCATCACCACCACCCCATTGGTGGTATCCAACGAAAAGTACCCCGCGTTGACGATGCGCACATTGAGGTTGCTGCTGAGGATTGGCTGGGCGCTCTCCAACGTAAAAAAACCGCCGTTGGTCAGCACTGCGCCGGAGTGCATGAACAACGGCCCCATGCCGCGCCAACGGCCATAGGCCCGGTTTTCCAATGTCCATCCTGCCAGTTCGATCGTATTGGTGTTCTCGAGGTTCATGCCCCCCATGGCCACCAATCGGCCACCGCCTCCGCCGAGCACTCCCGCCGTCCAGTCAAAATTATACGCAATCACCAGCGTGTTTGACCCAAAAATCCTGCCGCCGCGGTGATAGAGATTGGCAATTTGCAATTCCGTGCCGCCCCCCGGCAGAGCGACATTTCCTGACAATATGGTGACAGAATCCCCCGGCCCTGGGACTCCTTGCGGAATCCAGTTTGTGGCCACATTCCAGTTGCCATTGCCACCAAACCACGTGTACGAGGCGCCCTGCAACGGGGTCGCCTGAGGCAAAAGCCAAAACAGGCACCATGCCACAGGGGTTGCCAACACCTGGGGCATAAGAAAAGTTCGGGCTTTCATAATTACATGATTAAGTCAAACTAATGATATGAGCTACAAAGCGGTCTGGGTATTATGTATCTTAACCTAAATCCCGTCTTTAATAAAGCAAAAACTGCGCCCAACGGCGCAGTTTATTGGAGTTGGTATATTTTTGCAGGTTAACGATAAAGTTTATGGTTATTCTTAAGCAATGACTTAGAAACCACGAAGTACTAGGGTTGGCTCAGATTGATTTTCTTGCCCTCCGCCACTGCCATCACGGCATGGAAAGCCGGTTTGGGTTGAAGCTGG
This sequence comes from Verrucomicrobiia bacterium, assembly GCA_026414565.1. Taxonomy (NCBI): domain Bacteria; kingdom Pseudomonadati; phylum Verrucomicrobiota; class Verrucomicrobiia; species Verrucomicrobiia bacterium. The sequence goes on along the minus strand of JAOAIT010000055.1, from coordinate 85,173 downwards.
GCGTCAAACAAAAGCGGCCGTTGCCAGCTCCGCCAGGAGCGACGATCGCTAAGCCCCCAAAAGGTCACCCGGGAGATGTTCTTCTGATGGCGCAGGAAAACCTCGAACAACCGCCCATACACTTCCGCCTGCTTCTTCAGAGCCTCCTCGGAAATTGGCTCGTTGCGCCCGCGCACGGGGAAGGCCCCGGTGTTGTCCCCGGTGGCGGTGATATCCAGCTCGCTGATGCTGATTTTCAACCCCAAAGCGGCGTAATTTTGAATGGCCTTTTCCACTTCCTCGACGTTGGTGGTCAAACTCCAATGCCCTTGAATGCCGACGCCGTGGATGGGCGCGCCTTCGGCCTTGAGCCGTTTGAGCAGCAGCAGGGAGCTGGCATGTTTGCCACGGCCCCGCAAAGCGCCCTGTTCGATGTTGTAATCATTATAATACAGCTCCGCCTTGGGGTCTGCCTCGTGCGCCCACTTGAAGGCCAGGGTCAGAAAATCAGGGCCAATGATTTGCAGCCATTGAGAGGAGCGCAGGTTTTCGGTGGCGCCATCGCCCCGATCGCTAATGGCTTCGTTCACCACGTCCCAACCAATGATGCGCCCCTTGTATCGTCCCACCACGGTTTGGATGTGCTTTTTGAGGCGCTCCATGGCCAGCTCGCGCGTCACCGGCTGGCCGTCCGCGCCCGGCTCGAAAAACCAGCGGCCGGTCTGCGCATGCCATACCAAGGTATGGCCCCAGACTTTGATCTGATTCTCCACACACCATTTCACCAGCGCATCCGCCGTGGCCCAGTTGAAATTGTTTTCGGAGGGTTGCAGGGGCTGCGGCTTCATGCAGTTCTCCGGGGTGAGCACGTTGTAATGAAGCTTGATGTGCGCCTGCTCGGCCTCGGAAATCATGCGCAGATCATTCGCGGCCCCGATAAGAAATTTGCCGGCAAAGGCGTCTTTAAGCCCCTTGGTGGGCGCGGCTGCCGTCGGCGGCGCGGCTGCCGGAGCGGCCGGTTCGGGACGATTCTGCGCCAAAACCACACTCGCGCTCACCGCCCAGGCGAGGACGGCCCACGGAATTGTTTTTTTCATAAGCAAAGGATGTATCGGCTGATTATGGACGAATTCTGATCACCGTCAAAGAATAAGGCGGCGCCTGATACTCCCAGCGCGGCCGTACCGTAATTTCCTGCGAGACCGGCTTGAGCACCGGCGGCTGGTCATCCGCATTAAACGCATCGGGGCCGGGGCCGGTGAGCAGCCAGCGGGGGGCCGCCATGTCCCGCTCGGGCAGGCCGTTGAAATCAATGTTCAAGGTCACCGCCGACTCCCCGCCATTGACAAGCTTCAACACAAGGTGGCCTGTCCGGCTGTCGCGGACGGCGGAGACTGCCATCATGGCCGGCCGCGCGCCCTGAAAAGCGAAGTCGAGCGCCCGGTCGCCGTTGTTGCGGCTGAAAAGTTGCTGGACGTAATAATTGGGCGTCAGAAAAACCTGGGTGCCGTTGAAGTAAATCATGTCGGGATGCCACTGCGTATGCCCGCGGCGCGCAAACAAGGGGGCGTAGGAGGCAAACTGCACCACGTCCCCGTTGCGCTCGAAGCCGGTCATTCCGGCGGCCTCGGCCAGCGCTGAGCGCAGAGAATTGCGGCGGCGATCGCGGTCGTGGGCGGCATATTCCCCCACATACACCTTCGGGCCGTTGCGATCATAGCGGTCGTAACGGGCCAGGTTGTCCCAGAACCATTGGGGCGGCACGTAATAATGCTCGTCCACCATCGGCAGTTTCAACTCCCGGGCAAAGGCCCATCCCTCGTCAAAATCACGGCCTGCCGCAAACGGCCCGGAAGTGCCAATCACCACCATCTCGGGATATTTGGATTTTACCGCCTCATAAATCATTTTGAACCGCTCCTTGAAAATGGGGGTGATGGCATCTTCATTACCCACGCCCAGGTATTTCAAACCAAACGGCTCGGGATGACCGGCAGCCGCCCGTTTGGCCCCCCATTTCGAGGTGGCGGGGCCGTTGGCCCATTCAATCAGGTCCAGCACATCCTGGATGTACGCCGGCATTTCCTCCAGCGGGAGGCCTTCCTGGCCGCGATTGGGCGAGCTGCCGGCATGTTGACAGCACACCCCGGCGCTGACCACCGGCAGGGGTTTGGCGCCAATGTCCTCACAAAATTGGAAGTACTCAAAATAGCCCAGGCCCATGGTTTGATGGTATCCCCACAAATTGCGGCGGGCGCGGCGCTGCTCGACGGGGCCGATGGTTTCTTTCCAGTTATAATACCGATGCACGCCGCCGCCATGAACGAGGCACCCTCCCGGGAAACGCATGAACTTGGGCTGCAAATCCGCCACCGCCTGCGCCAAATCCGCGCGCAGGCCATTGGGGCGGTTGCGGAAAGTTTTCTGAGGAAACAACGAGATCATGTCCAGGGCAATGCCCCCGGCCTCATGCGCCAGCAGGACCAGGCGGGCATCCTGAACCGTGCGGGCGGGTTTAAGCAACGCATTCAACCGCCGCCATTCCCGGCCTTTGACCTGGAAACTCGCCTCGGCCAGCAGCTCGCCCTGCCGGGTCTCCAACCGCAACGTCACCGGCATGGGGCGGTTGTTGTCCCCCCGTCCCCACATTTCCCCCATGAAGGCCTGATAGGTCCAGAACGAGGCTTCGTACCCTTCGCCCGCCTGCACAGGGATGCCGTCGAAACCGTCATTGGCCAGCCCCACCCCCTCGCCCGGCCGCCGCACGGTGAGGAGGGCATAGTGAGGGTTGTTCTCATGAATGGGCCGCATTTCCGCCACGGTCACCGACCCATCCCCGCCCCCGCGTTTGATCACCTCCCAGAACTTCAACGGATGCCAGTCCGGCTGCTCGGTGGGGCTATATTCAAAGGAGCGATTCTGGATCAGCTCGGCGTACAAGCCCCCATCGGCGGCGTAATTCAAGTCCTCAAAGAAGACGCCAATAAGATCCGGGCTGATGGGCTTGCCGGCCTCGCCCGCCTTGATGGACAAGGCCACCGGCTGGGCCTGCAAGAGGCCGGCCAGGATGCACAACCCGGCCAGGCCGGCCATCCAGGAGAAGGTGACTTTGAAACGCATGGGCATTTTCAACGGCTGCGCAATTTCAACACTGTAATCGAAAACGGCGGAAACTCACGCACAAATTGGGCGCTTAAGCCCCGGACCTTCTGGGTGCGCGGCACAATCTTGCGCGGCTGCTCGATGGAATTGGTGTCCGTCAGGGCTTGGGCCGCCAGTTCCGTCGCCTCGCCTTCAGACCGGATGCGCGGTGCACCACTGATCTGGATTTGGATGGGCTGCGGCCGGCCGGCGACATTGACCACCTTCAAAAAGATTTCGCCCGTGGCGCGGTTGCGGGTGGCATTGAAAAACACCTCACGTATCTCCTGGGCCGGCGGGGGCGCCCCCCCGCGAGGAGGCCGCGGTTGCCAGGTGCGGGTGGGGATGTGCTGGGAATCCGTGGCCAGGATTTCATCCCCATGCAAGGTGCTGAACATTTTTTGCGCGTAATAGGAGGGAGAACCATAACTGGTCAGCGCGTCATAACCGATCAAATCCGAGCTCCACTGCATGGAGCGGCCCGGGCCGGTGAGCTGGCTGACGTTCACGAACAGCGGCGCATAGCAGTGCATCAGGACAATGTCGGAGTTGCGCTCCATGCCGGTCATCCAGGCGGCATCCCCCAGGGCGCCCGCCATGTTGGGGGTGGGGGAGCCCACCCGCGTGGCCCACTCCCCGCAATAGATTTTGGTGGGATTCGTGCGGGAATAGCGGTCGTAATCGAGGGCATGCGCCATCATCTCCTCCAGTGAGCGGTAATAGTGTTCATCCACCAGGTCCGGCACGCGGCTGCGGACAATTTGGGTGGGATGCTCGTAACCGATGGAGGAGATGACTTTGAGGTGGGGATACTTCGCCTTGATGGCATCGTAGAACTGCGCAAAACGGCCGTCATAGCTGCCGCTCCGGTCAAACCAGTCCTCGTTGCCGATCTCCACAAAGTTCAACTTGAAGGGCTTGGGATGCCCGTCGCGGGCCCGTTGCGCGCCCCAGCGAGTGGTGGTGTCGCCAATGACGTATTCGATTTGTTCCAGCGCCTCCTGCACATAAGGCTCCAGGGCCGGGCCGGGCTCGATATATTTGCGATCCAAAGTGTAACCCGCGAACAAACCCATGATGGGCTCCATGTTCAAATCCTCGCACCACTCCAAAAACTCCAGCAGCCCGAAACCGTCGGTGGACCAATAGCCCCACGGGCTGCGATGGCCCGGGCGCTGCTCCACCGGGCCGATGGTTTTTTTCCAGTCAAACCGCTCGGCCAGATTGCTGCCCTCGAGGTAATTGCCGCCCGGAAAACGCAGCGTTTTGGGCTTCAAGTCGGCCAGCAACTGCATCAGGTCCGGTCGCGTGCCATTGGGCCGGTTGTTGTAGGTGGGGGGAAACAACGACACATGTTGAAACCAGATCAGGCCGGGCTGGGTGGTCTTGATCACAAAACGGTTGTCCTTGGACACCGGCACTTTTTTCGTTTTCAGCAGGACCTGGTACTTCTGCCACTGACCAGTAATTCGGGGCACCACAGCGGAGGCAAACACCTGCTGGCCATCCCGGCTCTCCAGGGCAAGCGTCAGCGGCCCGGCGGCTGATTCAGCCCGCGCATAAAAGGTGGCCCGGTAAGTGGTATTGGGACGCACGGGGATGCCCCAATATCCGCCATTGGCAATGCCTGCCGGCGCGGCGGCCGAGGCCCGGGCAGCGTCCACCTTCAGGCTCAGATTCAAGGCCTCATTGAGCGGCTGCGTGGGATCCAGGGCCAAGGTGGCCTCGCCCACGGCTTCCCAGTAAACCGGATCTTTGGGGTGCGCCTTGAAAGAACGATTGCGGATCAGCTCGGCGTAAAGCCCCCCTTCGTAGGAAAAATTGATTTCCTCGGTCATCAAACCATATAGCAACGGGCTGACGCGGCCGACCACCTTGCCGGCATCAATCTGGAGCACGGGCATCGGCCCTGGGGGTGCAACCGCGCCGGCCGGCGGGACGGGCGCCGGTGCGGGCGCTGGTGCGGGGGCGGGAGCGGGCACGGGCGCCGCTGCAGGCGCAGCAGGATTGTCCCCCGCCAACGCCTCGGGAATGATTTCAATCGCGTTGATTTCGGGATTTTCCACCTTGGGCGTGAAAGTGATCCGCAATGTTCCGTTGGTGATTTCCACCGGCACCGTTTCCACATAAGCACGGTTGGGACCCCCGGCTTTCACCCAGATATCGAAGTCCTTGAATTCGCGGCCATGCACGTTGTAGGAAAAGACGCGCTGACCCGGCCCCGTGATGCCTTCAAAAGTTTCGGCAAAGTGCAGTTTCAACACGTACCGGCCGTTGGGAAGGGGAATGGAAAACGCCTCCATCGAATAATGCTCGGTTAAGTAGAGACCCGGGTCTTTGGTGTTGGCGATGGCGGTGGCCGGATCGCGGCCCACGGTGGCGCCCCCCTCAAAGCCGCGCTCGGCCTCCCACACATTGCCGGCGGAGTCCTTGAACGGCGTGTCCTGGCCGGCCTTGATGCGGATGATTTTCGCGCCGTCGGCCGGGGCTGGCGCCGCGGAGGTTGCGGGTGCGGCGGCGGGGATGGGGATGGCCGGAGGCAGGGGTAAATCCTCAAACAACAGGGGCGCCATTTGGTAGAGGCTGCGCCGCCAGGACTGCCATTCGTGGCCGGTGTTGGGCGACTCATAATAAACGCTGTTGATGCCGGCCTGTTTCAGGGCTGCGACGTTGGCTTTGGCCGTGGCGGCGCCGTTTTCGCGGCTGCCATAACTGATGAACACCAGCTTGACCTTTTGCTTGAAGGCCGCCAGATCGGTGATGTTGCTCAAGGAAATGCTGCCGCCGCTAAACACGCCAATGTGAGAAAACTTGTCCAAGTGCGCCAGCGTGATGGCCCGTGTCTGCATGCCGCCCATCGAGAGGCCGGCCATGGCCCGGTGGGGTTGATCCGAAAGCGTGCGAAATTGCGCGTCAATAAAGGGGATTAAATCGTCCACCAACACCCGTTCAAAGGGGCCGAAATTGAACATTCGCCCACCCGGTCCCGGCACACCACCGCCGCCCGCCGGCGGTGGCGCGCCGCCTGGCGCGGGGCCGCGGCCCGGCCCAAAGGCGCCCGGCACATAGCTGTTGGCCATGACGATGATGAAGGGCCGGGCCTTGCCTGCCGCAATCAGGTTGTCCATGATGCGGCCGGTAAATCCCTGGCTGCCCCAGCCGGTTTCATCCTCGCCCCCGCCATGTTGCAAGTAGAGCACCGGATAGCGTTTGGTGGGGTTCTGATCGTAATCCGGCGGCGTATAAACGAAACAACGGAGGGTGGCGTTGGCATTTTTGGAGAAAAACCACACCTGCCGAAGCTGGCCGTGCGGGACGTTTTTCAGGGCGTAAAAATCCTGGTCCTGGGCCGGCACCTCCACGGCGCTGCCCCACCGGCTGCCGCCGTAGAAATAGAGCGTGCCGGGATCAGGCACCCCTGCCCCATCAATCACCAGTTGGTAATAGTGGAAGCCTTCGTCCATGGGGTTGGACATGCCCGTCCAGGCGCCGTCCTCGCCCTTGGTGAGCGGGTATTTGGTCCCGCCCAGAAAGTCGAGGACCACGTTTTGGGCCTGCGGGGCCACGATCCGCACCCGCACGCGCCGCTCGGAATTAACCTGCGGGTATTGTTTGCCCGGTTGATTCAACACGGAGGGTTTCCAATCGTCCGCCGGTGCATTGGTTTGCGCCTGACCAAACTGGCCCAGGAGCAAAGCCGACAACAACAGAGTTGAGAGTTGGGTTTTCATGGTTTTGGGTTTTTAGGGCGATTTGGCATGCAACGATCCGTCAGAAGTCTCAGCGGCGCGCGTGCCGGCGATGATGCCGCGGGCAACGGCTGGCCGCGCACAGGCAGCGAAGACACGATCCGGAAACGCCTTGAGCAGGGCGGAGCGCATGGTGATCAGGGGGGATTTTTTTGCCGGACACGGCCGGCCTCATATCCCAGAAGGGCAAGCATTTTTTCCGCGTAACGCCGGCCCAGCTCCCGGTAACCTTCCGGGGCAAAATGCAGCCGGTCCGCGCGTCCGGCGCAGCCTTGCGCGGAAATGACATGCGCGGTGGGAATGGTTTGCGGGAGCGTCTGGATGATTTTGTTCATGCTCGCGCACGCGCCTTTTTGATCGGCGGGCACCAGCTCGCCCGCCAGCAGGGGCACATCCTCGGCCCGCAGTTGCAAATCCCGGAGCAAACGCTGGTAAATGGCGTTGACCTTGCGCGGCCATTCCTGGTCGTTGGCATTGGATTCCCCCTGGTGAAGCAGGATGCCTTTGATCACGCCGTCCTGCTGCGCCCGTTTGGCCATGGCCACGAGGTGGGCGTAAGGGTTGCCACTGTAGCCTTTGATGATGTTTTGCATCCAAGGCGGGGCGGTCGCCGCGTAAGACTGGAAGTTGTCCGGATCAAAAAGTTCGATCTTGCAGCCGGCCACCGAGACGTTGACCACCCCCACCTTGAGATGGGGCGGCAGATTGGAAACCAGAGTCCGCCCAAAATAATCCGCCGGGGACAGCCCGGCGTTGGGACGGCAGAGTGGCGGAATGGCGGGATACCATTGGCCTTGCGTCCGCCCCAGCGCGGGAAAATCCACCGCGGCCAGGACTTGAAAACGCTCGTCCACCGGCCCTTTGTCCTGCGCCTCAAGGCCGGGAAAGCCTTCCATGTTGGATTGGCCGAAGCAGAGGAAGACGTAGAAGTTGGTGGACTGCGCCCGGGCTTCCAGGAGGCCCAGGCACAGAGTCACAACGACGCACGCAAGAAGCGCACGCCGCCCAGGGCTGTCATTCACACGCCACATACGCCACGGGAATAAATGCACGAAGGCATGGTGCGGATTACGTATGCGGAATTCCGATTCATGCACGGGTCATGGGTGGTTACTGGCGCGGTTCCGTCATCCGATCGCGGATGCGGAAGTAATCAAAATCGGCATGCCCACCGGTTTCCTTGGTGGCGTAATTGAACAAGGCAAAGCGATACCCCATGAAATGCGGCAAGGTATAGGTCATCCGCAGCTCGCTGCCAATGCGCGTCCAGGATTTGCCGTCCAGACTATAATAAAACCAGGCCCGGTCCCGCATGTTGCGAAAATCGCACTCGGCCTTGAAATGCACTGTGTCTTGCGTCAACGGCACGCGCGCCTGCTCGGTGGGCGGGCCATTCTGCACACTCACCATCACGATCGAGCGCGCGCCCCCCTCTTGTTTCACCGCCACCAAACCATAATTCCGTTGCAACAACGCCAGCCCCGCACAGTCGCCGTCCTTCATGCCGGAGACGTCCACCGCCACGCTCCCGGAGCACTCCGGGCCGATGGTGCGTTGCGTTAAACTGTTGCGGGCCTGGAGAAAGTCCTGGTCCACCCGCCCGGTGGTGAGCCGCAAAAAGCCCGGGCGCGCCGTAACGGACCAGAAGCGGTTGTCGGGATTGTGATTCCACTGCCAGACCAGGGGAAGCGGGCGATCCCCCGGCTTGCGGTCAAACTCGTCGGAGGCCACGATGCCCGGGATGAGGCCGCGGCTGGACGGCAGGGGCAGGGTATCCGGCACTTTGCCATCCACGCCCAACACCGGCCAGCCGTCCACCCATTTAACGGGCACGAGATACGGGATGCGCCCCACCGCGCCGTAATCGCGGAAGAGGTAGGCGTACCACTCACCTTTGGGCGTATCAATCAGGCCGCCTTGGGCCACGCCCTTGTCCTGCAAGGCAAGGCGCCCCTCCCAAGGGCCGGTGATTTTATCGGCGCGATGGATGATGACCGAGCGCATCCCTCCGCGCGGCCAGATGATGTTAAACAGGTAATATTTACCGTTGATTTTCCAGAGCTGCGAGCCTTCTCCGGCCAGGCCGGCGGTGGCGCCCGCCACCGCAATGGCATTGGTGATGATGACCTGGTTGATGCCGTCCGGTTTGATGCCGGTGAGGTCCTCTTTCAGTTCCACCAGGCGCAGATTGCCCACGCCGTAAATCATGTAGGTACGCCCATCGTCATCGAAAAACAGCGTGTGATCATGCAACGAGGGACGAAACGAAATCTCCTCCCACGGCCCCTTATCCGGGTCCAGGGTGTGGTAAATATGGGTGCGACCGGAGGTGTTGGAAAAAGTGGAGGCATAGAACCGGCCCTTGTGATGGCGAATACTCGGCGCCCACGAGCCGGCGCCATAGGCGTTGCGCCCGTTTTGCAGGTTGAGCGCGTCATTGTCCGCCAGGGTCTCGTAGGCGTAACTGGCCATTTCCCAGTTCACCAAATCCCTGGATTTCATAATGGGCAGGCCGGGACTGAGGTGCATGGTGGTGCTGGCCATGTAATAAGTGTCGCCCACCCGGACCATGCACATATCCGGCACATCCGCATGGATGATGGGATTCATCGCCTGCGTGGGTGACTCCGCCGCCGGGCTGGTCATGAGGGCGGAGCAGGCAGCCAGGGCCACGAGATACAGGGGGGGTTTCATCGGGTTTATTTTCTGGTGTTTATTTAGTATTGTTGGCTGGCAAAACGGGTCTTAGCGGTTCTCTTGCGCCACGGTTCTAGTTTTACGGTTTTTCAGGTTTCATCAAGCGCACATCAAAAACCCCGCCCGCCAGCGCGCCGGGCTTGGCGGCAAAGCGGATGAGCACCCGCCCATTGGCGGATCTGGCAAGCACCGCCGGCGGAATCGGGTAGCGCTTTTCAAAAAATTCTCCCGGACGGGAATTGTTCAAAGTCTCGGTGGCCAGCCGCTCGCCGTTGGCAAAAATCTCAAAAGTGCGCCCCTGGTCACCGCCCCAATAGGTGACGGCCAGCTCCGCGGCCTTCTCGCCCCGGGTGGCCAGCGAGTATTGAAACCATTCGCCGTGCCGCCACCGCCGATTGTTATGCAGGCCGGTGGCGACGCGCTCCCCGGCGAAGTCGTGCTCCACCTCGGATTGCTGTTCACCGACGGCAACAAAGTCCAGTGTGTTGGCCTCGCGGCGGGCTTTGGCGCGTTCTTCGGCGGCAAGTTTCTCCCACCGGGCGGCGAGGGCTTCCCGGGTGGTCAGTTGCCAATACATTTGATAACGCTGATCATGAAGCCGGAAAAACGGCAGCAGGGGCACGCCCTCGGGCTGGGGCGGCTCGACCACGCCGGTCAGGCGGAAGCGCAGCGGGCCGGCGGCGGGGTCAGGCGCCACAAACCGCGGCAGCTCCTCCGCCGTGGTGAGCAAGACAGGCACCCGGTCCAGCGGTACGAGCGGCCCGCCGGCGACGTGGCCCATGCGGCTGTCATTGGCGTAAAGACCGCGTAGATCGTTGGTGCCGGCAGGCGCGGCCAGGACAATGGGGCCGTGCAACAACGCCACCCAATCCGAGCCATCCGGCAGCCGCTCCACGGTGGTGCGCATCGGCAGCTCCACCTCCACCCGATCCCCATCCCGCCACTGGCGGCGCAGGGCGGCATAGGACGAGGGCCGGGAGGCAACGCTCACCGGCTGGCCGTTCACCCGCACCGCCAGCGCTCCGTCCGCCACCCAGGCGGGATGCCGCAGATACAGGGTGAATTCCGCCGGCTGCTTGAGCTTGAGCAGCAGCCGCGTGCGCGGCTCGTCAGGGAAAGCCGTTCCCTGGCGGAGGGTGAGACCCAGGTTGGTCACGCTCACTTCGGAGGCGATGAAGAGATTGACATAGAGGCCGTTGGTGGATTGCGCGTAGATAAACGTGCCGTAGCGGCCGGGGTTTTCCATGCCCGTGCCCACACAGCACCAGAAGCACTGATGCGGCTGCGAATAGACCCGGTAATGTTGCGGGCGGATGGGGGTGAAATACACATAGCCCGGTTGGGTGGGATGAATGGAGGCGAGGAGGTGATTGTAAAGCGCGCGCTCGTAGTAGTCGGCGAGCGCCGCGTCCGGGCGCAGGACAAACAAATGCTCCGCCAGCCGGAGCATGTTGTAGGTGTTGCAGGTTTCCGGGCCTTCGCGGTGTTCAAGCATGCCGCTGAAGTTGCGGGGGTCATTGAAATGCTCGGACACGCTGTTGCCGCCGAAAGCCACCGTGCGCCGGCGGGTGACGTTCTCGAAGAAAAACTGCGCGCCGGCGGCGGCCGAGGAATCCCCGGTGATCATGGCCAGCCGGGCCAGGCCGATGACCTTGGGAATCTGGGTGTTGGCATGCAGGCCGGTCAGGCGGTCTTCCTGCCGTTTCAGCGGCTCGAGCACCGCCCGATGACAGAAACGCTGCGCGGCCTGCAGGTATTTCTCCTGCCCGGTGATGACATACAGGTCAGCCAGCACCTCGTTCATGCCGCCGTGTTCCTGGGCCAGCATGCGTTGCATCTGCTCATCGCTGAGTTTGCCGATCAACTCCACGCACCAATCGCCCAGGCGGATGAGCACGGCCCGGGCCTGCTCGTTGCCCGTCAGCAGCCAGGCATCGCGCAGGCCGGCGTAGGTTTTATGCAGGTTGTACCACGGCACCCATTTCTTATGAATGACCTCCACCCGCCCCTCGCCAATGGCCTGCCACAGCTCGCGGCTGCCCGGCACGCCGCCCACGTATCCGTTGCCTGCGGCCGCTTGGCAGCGGGCCATCTCCGCCACCATGTATCCGAGGCGGCGACTTAGCTCCCCTTCCGGGGTGTCGGCGCCGGCGGCGATCATGGTGGCCAGCGCAGAGAGGTAATGGCCCGCCGTGTGGCCGTCCAGGCCGCCGCTTTCCCAGTTGCCGTAGGGGCGCGCGCGGGGCGGCAGGCCCGCCTCGCGCAGCATCGGGGCCAGCAAACGATCCGGCTCCAACGCCAGCAGATAAGCCCGGTTGACCTGCACGGCGCCGGCCAGCGGGCCGTCCAGCAGGCGCACGGCCGATAACGGCGGCAGCGTGGCAGGAGTGGCCGGCGGCACCGCAGCCTCCAGCACCAGGCTGCCGGTGCTCAGCACCGCAAGCCACAACATGCGCATTCCTCGTGTCATCAGTGTCTCAAGACATGCGGGATGGCTCGTGGCCAATCCCCTACTCAAATTGCCAATAATCCAGATTCAGCAGCGCCTTGTCGCCCCCGGTGAATTTGAGGCACAAATCATGCACGCCGGTGGCGCCTTTGACCTCGCACGTCACCGTTTTCCAAGACTGCCAGCCGCCGGTGTTTTCAACCTTGCAGGTTCCGACAAGCTGTCCTTCGGGGCCGCCGAGGCGCAGTTCAATGGCCCCGCCCGCTTCGCCACTGGCCACGCGGGCAGTGAACTGTTTCGCCCCGCGCGCGCCAAAGTCCACCCCCACCACGCGCACCCAGTCGCCGTGCTGCAGGTCGGTCAGGCACATGCCGCCCTCGCCGGCCGGCTCGGTTTCCACGCCGTGCTGCGCATGGAAGGTTTCGCCCTCCACGCGGGCGTAAGGATTCACGCGCCCGATTTGCTGCACGCCGTTGGTGGTATAGACCACCTTTTTGATGCTGCCATCGTCATTGAAGCCAAACTCCTCAATGGCCAGGTTGCGGCGGAAACCGGTGGGGATGCCCGCCTGGCGGGCAACGATGCGATTGTGATAGACATGATACCAGCGGCCCTTGAACTCGAATTGGGCGGCGTGATTGTTGTTGTTGTTGATGGGCGGCTGGTCGGCCACCACGCCGCGGTAGGTGTAGCCGTTGATGGGATGATTGCTGGTCATGTAATCAATCCGCATCTGCGCGCGGGGCGTGGTGGAATAGGTGAAGTAATAGACCCCGTTGCGTTTGAACACCCAGGCGGCCTCAAAAAAGTTGGTGGCGTTCATTTTGATGACCTCGCCGTCCAGGGTGATCATGTCCGGCTTGAGTTTGGCCACGCGGACGTTGTCGTCGCCGTTGCCGCCAAAGTACAAATACGCCTGGCCGTCGTCGTCAATGAACGCGCCCGGATCAAACAGCCACATGTTGCGGGCCGGCTGCACGCCGGGGGTGTTGTGAGTGATCAGCGGTTTGCCCAGCGGATCCTTGAAGGGGCCGATCGGGGTCTCCCCCACCGCCACGCCGATGTTCGCCCCGCCATTGCCGAAGTAGAGGAAGAACTTGCCGTCGCGCTCGATCGCCGCCGGAGCCCAGGTGCGTTTGGCCCACGTGGTGCTGTCGCTGGCGCGGAACACCGAGCCGTGATCGGTCCAGTTCTTCATGTCGCTGCTGGACACGCAAATGACGTTGGGGATGTTGTAACTGCCCTGGACCGGGCTTTCATCGTCATTCGAGCAATAGATGTACACCCGGTCTTTGGTCACGAGCGAGCTGGGATCGGCCAGGTAGCGATGCGACACGATCGGGTAATCGGCCAGCAACCGGCCCGCCGGCGGCATGGCCAGCCCCACGAAGGCGAGGCCGAGGAGGAGGCGTCGCGCGAGTTTCATGGATGGGAGCATTTAAGACATCAGATGTCGGATGTTTTATTTCGACGGCTGGGTTCAACCCATCGGTCACTTGAAAATCCGTTGCAGGAAATGCCACAGGCTGTTGCGCCAGTGCGTGGCATCATGGCCGTTGTTGTCCACGTGCCAGATGTGCGGCACCTCTTTTTCCTTGAGGTACTGATGCATGCCCTGGCTGATGCGGATCAGGCCGTCTTTATTGCCGCACGAGATGAACAGCAATTTGATCTGCGCCCGGGCCGCCGCCGGGTCGGGCACCAGCTCCGCCGGCCGTTTGGTGTTGGGCGCGGCGGAAAACGCGCCAATCCACGCAAACTTGTCCAGGTTGGGCAGGCCAAAATTAAACGTCTGCCCGCCCCCCATGCTCAGGCCCGCCAGCGCCCGGTGTTCACGATTGGTCAGCACGGAGTAGCGCGCTTCGATGGTGGGGATGACATCCTGAAACAAGTCCTTTTCAAACGCCGCAAAGGCGGGCGCGGAGGCAAACACATTGCCCTCGGCGCGGTCATTCTTTTGCGCCCGGCCGTTGGGCATCACAATGATCATCGGCACGGCCTTGCCCTCGGCCAGCAGATTTTCCAGCAGGATGTCCGGATGCGCAAACCGCTGCCATTCGGTTTCATCCCCGCCGATGCCATGGAGCAGATAGAGGACCGGATATTTTTTGTCGGGGGTGTAACCGGGCGGCGTGTACACCTGCATTTTGCGGGTGGCGCCCACGGATTTGGACTCGTACTGGATCATCTCCAGCCGGCCCTGGGGCACGCCCTCCCGGCGTTTGTCAATGCCCGGCGGCGGCTCGGGAAAGGCCGGTTTGTCATCGGCAGTCAAGGTGATGCCGCCGCCGAAGCCGCCGCCCCGCGGCGGAGGATTGGTGTTTTCCGCCGCGGTGGACGAAACCGCCCACAGCCCCCACAGACCGCACAGGATCCAGAGATGACAGGTTTTCATAATCAAGTTTTGCATGGTAGTTACAGGTTTGATTTATCGCTCAGCGGCCATTCCACTTGTAGGACCCGCCGCGTGCCAGCTTGATGTCCCGCGTTGCCGTCCCATACCGCAGTTGGGCGGCGCCCCCCTGCGGCGCACGCACCACCGCCTCCACCAGCCGGCCCTCGCGCCAGGTGATGTCCACCTCGAACCCGCCGCGCGCCCGCAGGCCGGTAACGCGGCCATTGGGCCAGGCTTTGGGCAGGGCAGGCAGGAGCTCGATCTCCGGGCGGGCGGCGGTTTGCAACGGCTCGGTTACGGTGCCCACGCGGCTTTGCAGCAACATTTCCGCAATGCCGGCCGCGCCGCCGAAATTGCCGTCAATCTGGAAGGGCGGATGCGCGTCAAACATGTTGGGATAGGTCAGCTCCGGGCTGAGGAGATGCTGCAAAATCTGGTAGGCGTGGTCGCCGTCGCCCAGGTGGGTCCAGAGGCAGATGCGCCAGGCCGTGGCCCAGCCGGTGGCCTTGTCCCCGCGCAGCTCCAGCGATTTCTTCACCGCCTCCGCCAGGGCGGGCGTGTCGCGCCGGTGGATGTCCCGCCCGGGATACAAGCCATACAAGTGGGAGACATGCCGATGGCGTCGCTCCGGCGCCTTCAAGTCCCAGTCCTCCAGCCATTCCTGCAACTGCCCCGCGCTGCCGATCTGGTTGGGGGCCAGCCGGGCGCGCGTGGCGGCAAGCTGGCGGCAAAAATCCTTGTCCACCCCCAGCAGCGTGGCCGCCTTGATGGTGCAGGCAAAGAGATCGCGCAAAATCTGCATGTCCATCGTGGGGCCGGCGCAGATCGAGGTGCCGAAGGGATGCGCGTTTTCCGGCGAAAGCGAGGGATTGGTGACCAGCCATTTTTTGTCCGGGGTTTCCTGCAGGGTATCCACGAAAAATTCCGCCGCCCCTTTGAGGACGGGGTAAATCCGCCGGAGCACGGCCGGATCGCCGCTGTACTCGTAGCGATCCCACAGGTGCAGGCAGAGCCACGCGCCGCCGCAGGGCCACATGCCCCATTGCGGGCCGTCAATCGGCGCCGAGGCCCGCCACAAATCCGTGTTGTGATGCACCACCCAGCCGCGCGCGCCATACATTTTCTGCGCCGTCCGCGCCCCGGTGATTGTCAGTTCCTCCACCATGGCGATGAGCGGCTCCACACATTCGGCCAGGTTGCCGGACTCCGCCGGCCAGTAGTTCATCTCCGTGTTGATGTTGATGGTGTATTTGCTGTCCCACGGCGGACTCATGCTTTCATTCCACAACCCCTGCAGCGTGGCGGGCTGGCCGCCGGGCCGGGAACAACTGAGCAGCAGGTAGCGCCCAAACTGGTAATAAAGGGCGGCCAGTTGGGGATCATTCCCCTGCCCAAAACGCCGGATGCGCTCGTCGGTGGGCAGTTGCATGGCCTCCGTCTGCCCCAAGTCCAGCGTCACCCGCCGGAAGCGCGGCTGATAATCCGCCAGGTGGGCGGCGCGCAATTGGGCCCAGGTTTTCTTGCCGGCGGCGGCGATGGCGGCCCGGGCCGCCGCTTCCGGATCGCCGCTGACGTCGTCAAAGCGCTTGTAACTCGTGGCCGCGGCGATGAGCAGGGTGACCGCGCGGGCATTGGTCACCGTGACTGTGCCGCCCTCGGCCGTCATTTGGCCGCCTTCGGGCAGAAGTTTGACCAGGGCCTGATAACGGATCTGGCCCTTGATGCCCTGGGCCGTGCCGCCCATGCCCTGCATGACGAGGGTGTCGTTGCCCTCGGTGGTCACCGTGGCGGCCATGGGAGTCCGCATGCTGGCGGTGAAGGCGAGCCGGGCGGGCGGCTCGGCCGTCAGGCGCAATACGATCACGTTATCGGGGGCGCTGGCAAAGGCTTCGCGCTGATAACGCACGCCGCCGGCGGTGTAGCTCACCGTGGTGATGGCCGTATCCAAATCCAAGGTGCGCCGGTAATTCTCGGCATTGGTGCTGCCCGCAAAGGCAAGGCGCAGATCGCCCACCGTCTGGTAGGGCATCTGCCGCAACGGTTTGGCCATGACCTTGGCGCCAATGAGCTTGGCGGCCTCGCGATATTTGCCTTCGTTGATGAGTTGTCGCACCTCGGGCAGGGCCTCCCGGGCCTCGGGGTTGACCGGATCATACGGCCCGCCGGCCCAGAGCGTGCCTTCATTGAGTTGCAGCCGCTCCTGGCCCACCCCGCCAAAAACCATGGCGCTGATTTTGCCGTTGCCAATGGCCAGGGCCTCGACCCAGCGCGCCGCCGGTTTGTCATACCAGAGCTGCAACGGGCCGCCGGGGTTGGCGGCGTTCAAGTCCACGCGCGCCAGCGGCAGCGCCAGCGCCAACATCATCATCAGCCTCGAGGGATATATCATAAGATTGTTAAGAAAGTAAAACTGCTGGTATATTATTGCTAGCAGAGATATTAAGGGTTGGCAGCAGACTTGGCACGCCCGGAATGGCCGGGCCGGTGTCACATTTTTGGATGACACCCGGGCGGGGCAAACGGTGTGTCCGCCCCCCGCCGGCGCTTTGCGGCGGACGTTGCCCAATCTGAGCACGAAGATGAAAGAACCACTCCTGCCCGCCGATCAGGTCCGCCAACAGGTGCGGGCCCGTTACGGCGCCATCGCGCTGCAGGCCGAATCTGGCTGTGGCTGCGGTTGCGGTTGCGCCATCCCTCCGCAGGTCTTGGGCTACCGTCCCGAGGATCTCGCCGTGGCCCCGCCCGGGGCGGAGATGGGTCTGGGCTGCGGCAACCCCACGGCCCTGGCCGCGGTGCAGCCGGGGCAAACCGTGCTCGATCTGGGCTGCGGGGGCGGCTTTGACTGTTTTGTGATTGCCCGCAAAACCGGCCCTACGGGACGGGTCATTGGCGTGGACATGACCCCTGAGATGATTGCGAGGGCGCGTGCGAATGCCGCCCAGGCCGGGGCCGGGAATGTCGAATTTCGCCTGGGCGAAATTGAACATCTGCCCGTGGCCGATGCCTCGGTGGACTGGATCATCTCCAACTGCGTCATCAACCTCTCCCCCAACAAAGCGCAGGTGCTCGCCGAGGCCTTCCGGGTGTTGCGCCCCGGCGGAGGGCTTGCGATCACGGACATCGTGGCCGTGCAACCGATGCCGGAGAAGCTGAAAACCGATTGGGCCGCCCTCACCGGCTGCGTGGCCGGGGCGGCCACCGTGGCCGAGTGGACAACCCTGCTTCAACGCGCCGGTTTCGTGGAGATCCAGATTGAGCTGAAGCCCAACAGCCGCGAGCTGCTAAATCATTGGATGCCGGGGGCGGGCGAGGTGGCGGCCTCCGCCAGCATTACGGCACGAAAGCCGGTTGCGTAATGTCGCGCGCACGTTATAGTTGTCCCGTCAGCCATGCCCTCGCGCCCGCGGAGGTGGTGTCTCCGTCTGGCCGGGGGCACGGGAGGGCTGGTTGCGGAAACCAGCCCCTGGCGGGTTAAACATGGAACCAGGTTGAGCTATGGCATTCACAGGAACTGTCAGCGCCGTCTTGCAGCAGAAAAAACATTCGGCCGTTTATTCCGTCGGCCCCGACCAGACCGTCTTTGAGGCCATCGGCAAAATGGCCGAGTACAACGTCGGCGCGCTGGTGGTGGTGGAAAACGGGCGCCTCATGGGCATGATCTCCGAGCGCGACTACACCCGCAAGGTGGCCCTGCAGGGGAAAAGCTCCAAGGAGACCAGGGTCCGGGAAATCCTCACCTTCCCCGTCATCACCGTCACCCCCACCACCACCGTCGAGGAATGTCTGCGGCTCATGACGCAGCATCGCATCCGCCATCTGCCGGTGCTGGAAAAGGATCAACTGGTGGGGGTGCTCTCCATCGGTGACCTGGTCAACTGGATCATCACCACGCAGAGCCAGGTGATCGAGCAGCTCACGCATTACATCTCCGGTAGCTATTGAGCCACAGGGAGGGCCGCCCGTTCCCCGGAGGCGGGCCAAGGCTCCGCCCGCCCGGGCAGCAACCCTGCCCCATCGGCGAAGGCTCATTTCAGGCTCACCAGCGCCATGGAGTCACGATCCTTGATGAACATCCGCGCGCCCGAGGCCACGGGATAGGCATAGGTTTGCGCCGCGTCCAATTTAATCCGGGCCACTTCCTTCATGGCCTGGCTGTTCGGCTCGAACACCACCAGCTCCGCCGCCGGCGTGAGCGCCAACAACACCTGGCCGGCGTCCACCACCGAGCCATACCCGGCGCCGCCCATGCCGCCTCCGCCGCGGCCGCCCCGGCCCCCCCCGGGCCCGCCGCCGCCGGGAGCGGGCGGTTGCGGGGCCGCCTCGGCCGCAGCCGCGCCGGTGAACGGCACGCTCCAGGCCAGTTTGCCATCCTTGGCGCTGGCGCAGAAAATCTCATTGCGGGCCGAGATGCCATACAACCAGCCATCCTTCAACACCGGGGTGTTGAACTGCAAATTGATGTCACTGCTCTTCCACAATTCGGTGGCCGTGAACTTGTCGCCCTCGCGGGCCAGTTTCACCGCCGTCATGCCGCGGCCCGAGCCGCCATAAAAGATGGTGGCGCCGTCCACGAGCGGGGTCACGGCGTTGTAGCCGCGGCCCTGCACCGCAAAGGGGGCCTCCCAGACCAGTTTCCCCTCCGCCAGCGTCACCGCCACCATCTTGGTATCCGTCTGGGCAATCACCAGTTTGACTCCATCCACCGTGGCCAGCACCGGGGAGGCATAGGCCGCGCCATCCCCCGTCCAGCGCCATTTCTCCTGGCCGGTGTTCAAATCATAGGCCAGCACCCCGCCCTGGTTGCCGCCGCCCAGTTGCACAATGCACAGGCCGTCCACCAGCAAGGGCGAAGCCGAGGTGAAAAAGCGCGGCAGCGAGCCGGTGAATTCCTCCTTGCGCCACAACAACTTGCCCGTGTTGGCGTCCCAGCAGGACAACACCCCGCGCACGCCCAGGGCCACCACCTTGCCGCCGGCCACCGCCGGCGTGGCGCGCGGCCCGCTGAAACTGGCGGCCGGCCCGGTGGCCCCCTGGGCTTCATAAGCATCCTGCCACAATTCCTTGCCCGTGGCAGCCTCCAGGCAGCGCATGATCTCTTTGCCTTCCTGGCGGGCGATGACATAGAGCCGATCCCCCACCAGCGAAGGGTTGGCCACGCCTTCGCCTACGGTCACTTTCCAGGCCGCCTTTAATTCCTTGGGCCAGGCGGCCGGAGCGGCAAAACTGGCCGCGCGGGCATCCCGATTTGGCCCCCGCCACTGGGGCCAGTCTTGAGCTTGTAAATGCGCGGCAAGGCACAGCCCGCCGCAGCCTGCCAGTAACAACCAGCGCGAGGATGTGGGTTTCATAGCCTTGAGATTGCGTCAATGGTTACGATGTTCTGGGCGTCGTTGTAACGTTGTAACAAGGGTTCATTCACTAGACGCCAGAAGCCGGGCCGAAGTTACACCCAACTTGCGCCCCCAAGGCACGGCCCCCCCTGAGCAGGACTGCCCCTGCTTCAAACTGTGTGTCTCCTGCCCGTCCGTGCCGCGCCGCCCGATGGGGCGGGCACGACGAAGATCTGGCAAAAAGACAGACAGCGGCCCCCCGGCCAGGTGGCCCGGGGACCGCTGATCATTGCCTTTCGGCGTTCACCGCGTTCCCGACAGTTAAAGCAATCCGTTACTTAAGCGACATTTCTGGAGGTCTCCATTGCCTTTCGGCGTTCACCGCGTTCCCGACGTCAGGGTGACGCTGGAAAACTGGCCAGAGAAAGCCAAGGTCTCCATTGCCTTTCGGCGTTCACCGCGTTCCCGACTGACCTACCACTTCATAAATAGGTTCTGTTTCTGCTGATTGTCTCCATTGCCTTTCGGCGTTCACCGCGTTCCCGACTTCCCACATATCGGTTCGTCCCCGAGAACGGGGAGACCTGTCTCCATTGCCTTTCGGCGTTCACCGCGTTCCCGACACATAATTCCCCATTAGTAAGGAGGTTTGCGGGGCAATCCCGGTCTCCATTGCCTTTCGGCGTTCACCGCGTTCCCGACCTTTTTCCTTTCGGCAGCAGAGACTTTCTTTCTGTTGCGTCGTCTCCATTGCCTTTCGGCGTTCACCGCGTTCCCGACTTGCGGGAGGCGTTGAACCGTGAAATTGTCCGCGTGGCGTCTCCATTGCCTTTCGGCGTTCACCGCGTTCCCGACAGAAGTGAGACAGCACACACTTTTTGCGTTGGACGTTTGGGTCTCCATTGCCTTTCGGCGTTCACCGCGTTCCCGACCCGGGCTTCAGGAAAATAAAAGAAAGGCAAGCTATGGACCGTCTCCATTGCCTTTCGGCGTTCACCGCGTTCCCGACGAGGAGCTGGCTATGGGGAAGGAAGAGACAAAAACAGAGTCTCCATTGCCTTTCGGCGTTCACCGCGTTCCCGACACGCGGAAGGCCCCGTAAATACCCTATTAACCCGGCAGAGCGTCTCCATTGCCTTTCGGCGTTCACCGCGTTCCCGACTCAACAGTTTCTTAGGGCGAAAGAGCTAAGGCCTTCCGTCTCCATTGCCTTTCGGCGTTCACCGCGTTCCCGACACACCAAAAGAGAGGGAAACCTTGCCCCTCTCTATTGCAGGTCTCCATTGCCTTTCGGCGTTCACCGCGTTCCCGACACGAAAAGCGTTGACATCAGCAAGCGGTTGTCGGAAATCCGGTCTCCATTGCCTTTCGGCGTTCACCGCGTTCCCGACGCCATCTTTGTAACCCATTGTGGTGCAACTGCGCAAGTGTTTTCCAGGTCAGGAGGCCATTTTTGAGTTGGCATGCTGTTTGCTTCTTTATCAATAAAGATTTTCTCAAATATGCGTATCTTGTTTGGCATTAGTGATTTGTGACTTAGGTCAGGAGCCCCCCATTTTTTGGGGTTTTGAGCTCCTGACCTGGAAAAATTTTTTTGCCCGACTGGCCCGGCAAAGTTCAAGGGGTGGCCAACAAGGGGGCACGAGCCGGCGTGCAGGCCCGGGAAATGGGGGCGGTTGTTGCGGCGGCGGGGAGCATCACGCCGTCCACAGCGCATGGTTTGCGTGGCAGGGGGCCGGCCCATTTGCAGTCAATATACGCCGGGGCGGCGGGTTTGCCAAGGGAACAGGGAGCAACATTTTCTGGTTGTTCAATGGTCGGCAAAACGCCAAGCTGTTGTCTTACAAAACCCATGAAAAAAACCTTTGATCGCCGGAAGTTTATTGCGGCCGCCAGTGTCACGGCGGCGGCGGCCGCCCTGCCTGGGGTTGGCGCCGCGGAGGCGGGCGCGGCCCCGCTTAAAATCATTGGCGTGGCCTGCAGCCCGCGCCGTGGCATGACGACCGCCAAAGCCGTGCAGGCAGCTCTGGAGGGGGCGCGGGCGGTGGATGCGCGGATTCAAACGGAGCTGGTGGATTTGGGCGGGCTGCAGGTCAACGGCCATTCGCCCAGTCCGCGCAAAGATGATCTTACGCCTTTGCTGCCCAAGTTTCAGGATCCGGCCTTTGGGGGGCTCATTATCGGGTCGCCTTCGTATTTCCGCAGCATGAGCGCGTTGTGCAAGGCGTTCATCGAGCGCTGTTATGCGCTGCGGGACCCGAAAAACGTGTTTGCCAACAAGCCGGTGGGGGTGGTGGCGGTGGCCGGGAATCGGAATGGCGGCCAGGAGCTGATCATCCAGCAAATCCACGGGGCCATGCTGAGCTTCAACATGCTGGTGGTGGGGGGCAATTCTCCGGCCTATCTGGGGGGCACGTTGATGGCGGCCAAAGACGAGATCAGCGGGGACGAGGTGGGGCTGGATTCGGCGCGCAAGACCGGCGCCCATGTGGCGCAGGTGGTGCTGCGGCTGGCCGGGCTGGCGGCGGCCTAGGAGGGGTTGGCCTTGAGCCACGCCACAAAACGGCGGATGCCCTCCTCGATTTTGACCTGGGGGGCGTAACCCAGGAGGCGTTGCGCCTTTTCGATGTTGGCGTAGGTGAGGGGCACATCGCCGGGTTGGGGCGGCTGCCGGTCAATTAGGGCTTTCAGGCCCAGTTCCTGTTCCAGGACCTCAATCAACCGGTTGAGCGTCACCGTCTGGGACTCGCCCAGATTGATGATTTCAAATCCAAACTCCCGGTCGGTGCAGGCCAGCACGCCGGCCACGGTGTCGGTGATGTAGGTGTAGTCCCGGGCGGTGGAGCCGTCGCCGAAGACGGGGATGGGCTGGCCGGCCAGGATGAGGCGGGCGAATTTGTGGATGGCCAAATCGGGGCGCTGGCGCGGGCCATATACGGTGAAGAAGCGGAGCATGACCACGTCCAGGCCGTGGACATGATGATAGACATGGCCGAGGGCTTCGCAGGCCAGCTTGCTGGCGGCGTAGGGGCTGATGGGGGTGAAGATGGGGTCGTTTTCGCTGAAGGGGACTTTGGCATTCACGCCGTACACGGAGGAGGAGGAGGCGATGATGAGCTTGCGGACGCGGTGCCGCCGGGCGGCTTCGAGCAACAGGGCCGTGCCCTCCACATTGACGCGCAGGTAAAGGGCGGGCTGCAGCAGGCTGGGCCGCACGCCGGCCCGCGCCGCCAGATGGATGACCTGGTCAAAGCGGGCGAAGCTGAACACCTCTTCGAGGGTCTCCGGGTCGGTGATGTCGCCCTGGACAAACTCGAAGTCCCGGCCGAGGGCCTGGAGGGCGCGGAGGTTGGCCTGTTTGAGCGCGGGGGCGTAGAAGTCGTTCAAGTCGTCCACCACCCACACGGCATGTCCGCGCTGCAGGAGGGCCTCGCAGACATGGGAGCCAATGAAACCCGCGCCACCGGTAACCAGAAAGTTCATGGGGGCATGATAGCCTGCGGGCGGGCGGGCTGTCGAGGGGCAGCGGGGGCGGGGGCGGGCGTCATTGCTGTTGCGCGGGGCCGCCGGCAACGTTAGATTTACCGCGCTATGACGTTGACGGAAAAAGTGTTGGCCCGCGCCGCCGGCAAGGCCCGGGTGCAGGCGGGGGAGAATGTGTGGGTGAACGCCGACGTGCTGATGACGCACGACGTGTGCGGGCCGGGGACCATAGGGGTGTTCAAGCGGGAATTTGGACCGGACGCCAAGGTGTGGGATCGCACGAAGGTGGTGATCATTCCGGATCATTACATCTTCACCGCCGACTCGAACTCCAACCGCAACGTGAACCTGCTGCGGCAGTTTGTGAAGGAGCAGGGGCTGATTTATTTCTATGACGTGATTGATGATCCCAACGGGACCTGGCAGTTTGATCCGGCCAAGGGGCATTTTGTGCGCCAGTACGGCTCGCAGTACGCCGGCGTGTGCCACAGCGCGCTGCCGCAAAAGGGCCATACCCGCCCCGGGGAGGTGTTGTTTGGCACCGACAGCCACACCTGCACGGCAGGGGCGTTCAACGAGTTTGCGACGGGCATCGGCAACACCGACGCCGGCTTTGTGATGGGCACCGGCAAACTGCTGCTCAAGGTGCCGGAGACGATGCATTTCCGCTTCGAGGGCAAGCTCCAGCCGGGGGTGATGGCCAAGGACATCATATTGCACATCATCGGCGAAATTGGCTTCGACGGCGCCACCTACCGGGCCATGCAGTTCGACGGCCCGGGCGTGGCCGGCCTTTCGATGGATGACCGCATGACGATCGCCAACATGGCCATCGAGGCCGGCGGCAAAAACGGCATCTTCGAGTTTGACGCCCGGACGGCGGAATACGTGGACAACCGGACCCGCCTCAACGGCACAAAAACCACTTATGAACCGGTGGAGCCGGACAAGGATCAGAAGTTCATTTACGAGCTGGTGGTGGATTTGAGCAAACTGGAGCCGACGGTGGCCTGCCATCCGGACCCCGGCCAGCGCAAGCTCGCCAAGGAACTGGAGCACATCAAGCTGGATCGCGCCTACATCGGGTCCTGCACGGGCGGGAAGACGAGTGATTTTGTGGAGTTTGCGCGGATCATCCGAGGCCGCAAGGTGGTCATTGACACCTTTGGCGTGCCGGCCACGCCGGAGATTGTGCGGGATTTGCAGACCACCCGGTGGGGGGACAAGAGCATCTGGCAGATCCTGGTGGATGCCGGGGTGTTGATGACCGAGAACGCCGGGTGCGCCGCCTGCCTGGGCGGGCCGGTGGACACGTTCGGACGCATCAACAAGCCGATGAAGTGCATCAGCGCCACCAACCGCAATTTCCCGGGCCGCATGGGCCACAAGGAAAGCCAGGTGTTCCTGGCCAGCCCGGCCACGGTGGCCGCCAGCGCCCTGACCGGCCGGATCACGGATCCGCGGGAGTATTTGTGATAAACCCAGCCCCCCTGGGCAAGGGGCTGCTCAACGCTTGTTCAATGGCACGCGGAGGCGGGTCTTTCAGGTACGCTTTGCTTCAAGGTTTTAAGCCAGAGTCCCTGAATGGCAGCGGCAGGTTGTGAAGGCCGGTTTCGGCCTCCCCTGGGCAGTGATTCGCTTGTGGAAGGAGGTCCGCGCCTAGCCGTTGAACTGGCGCAAGGCGACGGTGGCGTTGTGACCGCCGAAGCCGAAGGAGTTGTTCAGGAGCGCGCGGATCCGCATTTCGCGGGCGGTGTTGGGCACGTAATCCAGGTCGCACTCGGGATCCGGCTTTTCCAGGTTGATGGTGGGCGGGGAAACCTGGTTTTGCATGGCCAGGATGCTGATGACCAGCTCGGTGGCGCCGGCGGCGCCGAGCATGTGGCCGGTGGCGCCTTTGGTGGAGTTGACGACGAGTTTGCGGGCGTGGTCGCCAAAGACGGTTTTGATGGCCTGGGTTTCGGCCACGTCGCCGCTGGGGGTGGCCGTGCCGTGGGCGTTGATGTAGTCAATGTCCTCCGGCCGCAGGCCCGCGCAACGGAGGGCCATGGCCATGCAGCGGGCGGCGCCTTCGCCACCGGGGGAGGGGGCGCTGAGATGGTAGGCGTCGGCCGTGTTGCCGTACCCGACCACCTCGGCATAGATTTTGGCGCCACGCGCCCGGGCATGCTCCAATTCTTCCATCAGCACCACGGCGGCGCCTTCGCCCATGACGAAGCCATCGCGCTCGGCGTCAAACGGCCGGGAGGCCTTTTTGGGTTCATGGTTGCGGGTGCTCATGGCGCGCATGGCGCAGAAGCCGCTGATGCCCAAGGGGACGATGGTGGCTTCACTGCCGCCGGCAAAGATGGCCTTGGCGTCGCCCATTTTGAGGGTGCGCCAGGCCTCGCCAACGGCATGGGTGGAGGTGGCGCAGGCGGAGCAGGTGGCCACGTTGGGGCCGCGCAGTTTGTAGTACATCGAGAACATGCCGGAGGCCATGTTCAGGATGAGCATGGGGATCATGAAGGGCGAGACGCGGCCCGGTCCGCGGGAGAGGAGCACCTTGTGCTGCTCGGCCGTGGTGTGAAGGCCGCCGATGCCCGAGCCGATGAACACGCCGATTTCATCGCGGTTGACGCGCTCGAGGTCCAGGCCTGAATCCTGGAGCGCCTGCCAGGCGGCATAGACGCCAAACTGGGCGAAGCGGTCCGAGCGCTTGGCTTCCTTGGGCGAGGGGAAGGCCGGGGAGGGGTCGAAGTTTTTGACCTCGGCGGCAATCTGGCAGTCAAACTCCGAGGGATCAAAGGCCGTAATGCGGTCAATGCCGCACTGGCCGGAGACGACATTTTGCCACAGCGTTTGCGGGTCGTGCCCCAAGGGGGTGACGACACCCATGCCGGTGATGACAACCCGGCGCTCGGACCAACTGCTTGCCATAAACAAAAAGGGCAGCCAGGGCTTTTCCCAGCCAGAGCTGCCCCGATGGTTTCTCCCGGCCGGTTACTTCTTAATGTCTTCGATGTACTTGATGACATCCCCGACGGTTTGGAGCTTTTCGGCCTCCTCATCGGGGATTTCGCTGCCGAATTCCTCCTCCAGCGCCATGACCAGCTCGACAATGTCGAGGGAATCGGCGCCCAAATCGTCCACGATCTTGGCGTCGCTTGTCACTTCGTCAGGATTCACGCCTAATTGCTCGACGATGATTTCCTTGACCCGCGTTTCAACTGGTTTATCAGCCATCGGTATTCTCCGTTCGTTGTTAAATGTCTGTTGTCTCTATGCCAGCCGCGCCCCAACCGTCAAGCCTGCATTTTGCGCTTTTTTCCGGCGCGGTTTTCCCGCTGCGCGGCGGTGTTGCCGCATGGCGCGATCAACGCATTGCCGGCGACTTGTCTAATGGGGGGCGGCGGTTCTGTCCAGCGGTATTTTGTGAAAAATTTACATCGCCAATCCCCCGTCCACCGCCAGCACCTGGCCCGTAATATAGCGGGCGCCGGGGCTGGCAAAGAAGAGGACGGCCTCCGCCACGTCGTCCGGCTGGCCCAGGGTGCCGAGGGGCACATTTTTGAGGATGGCCTCTTTTTGTTCGGCGGTCAGTTTGTCAGTCATGGCGGTCTGAATGAAGCCGGGGGCCAGGGCGTTGACGGTGATGCCCCGGCTGGCAAATTCCCGCGCGGCGGATTTGGTGAAGCCGATGACCCCCGCCTTGCTGGCGCCGTAATTGCACTGGCCGGCATTGCCCATGAGCCCGATGACCGAGGCAATGTTGATGATGCGGCCGGAGCGCT
The DNA here is from genome assembly GCA_026414565.1 of Verrucomicrobiia bacterium. Classification (NCBI taxonomy): domain Bacteria; kingdom Pseudomonadati; phylum Verrucomicrobiota; class Verrucomicrobiia; species Verrucomicrobiia bacterium. The sequence goes on along the minus strand of JAOAIT010000055.1, from coordinate 58,177 downwards.
GTTTGAGGAAGCTGCGGCAGAAGGCCTGGGTGAACAAGAAGGTGCCCTTGAGGTTGATGTCGAGCACGGCGTCCCAGTCTTCCTCGCTCATGCGCATGAGCAGGGTGTCGCGCGTGATGCCGGCGTTATTGACAAGGATGTCCACCTTGCCGGCATCGGCGAGGATCTGGTCGGCGGCGGCCTTGACCTCGGCGGCCGAGGCCACGTTGGCCGCGTACCCCCAGGCGCGCCGGCCCAGGGCTTTGACTTTGTCCACCGTTTCCTGGGTGAATTCCAGTTTTACGTCCACCACGGCCACATCGGCCCCGGCGCCCGCCAGTTTCAAGGCAATGGCCTGCCCGATGCCGCGCCCGGCGCCGGTCACCACCGCCACTTGGTTTGCCAAGAGTTGCATAACGCCCCTGATAAAGCCCCAAGCCGCGGCGCGGCACAAGTGGAAAATGGGCGGGCGCGCCGCAGGGATAATGCCTCCTGGGCGCGCCCGGTGTCGGACCGAAGAGGGGCTGCAGTCCGGCAGGCAGCCTCCCGCCCTGCCCTGCCCGGCACGGTTTGCCGAAGGGCAATATTTGCGCTTGAGGCTTTCCTTTTTTGAACGTTTGGGTCAATCTAAGGTCGAAACTAGTGAACGGTCAGCCCGGGCTCCCCCGGGGGGTGGAGCGTTACCATGGCGACTACCAACATATCGTCAGTCCGTCCTTTTCATGCGCCCAAATCCATTCGTCATCCGGCCACGCCCAAGGAGCGTGGGATGCAAAGCAACCTTCAGCGCAACCCTGCTGCTCGTGCTGAGTGCGATGCTCCTGCCTGTGCTCGCCCAGGAGGAGGGCACGGAGCAATCCAATCGCAAGCTGGAAAAGGCGCGCGCCGCTAATCCGGCATGGAAACCTAAATACAAGCAGGCAAACGTGATCAAGGTGCCGACGAAAGGCGGCACCATCAATAACTTCTGCCTCAACCAGCAAGGGAACCTGGTAGTTTGCGTGGGACCGGAAGCAAACCAAGGGCCCACCGAGCTGCAGGTCATTTCCCCCGCGGGCAAGGTGCTGGAGAAAATTCCCCTTAAATTCATCCCGCAAGCGATCTGCACCGATGCCCAAGGCTGCCTCTACGTGGCGGGCATCGGCAAGGTGTGCAAGCTCAACCCGCAAGGGAAAATCCTGCTGGAAATGCCCGCCCCGGCCTTGCAGGTGCCCGCCGCGGAGCAGGAAAAATGGAAGGAGCAAATCAAGGAGGAGATGGTGCGCGTGCGCAAGGAATACAAGGAAATGAATTCGGGCATGAAGGAGGCGGAACTGGATCGGTTGATGGAAAACCTGAGCAAGACGCTGGCGACCCGCCGCGGCCATGCCGCCGGCATTGCGGTTATTGGCGAGGAAGTTTTTGTTTCGGCCCCCTCCCCGGCGGAGTTTGGTTTCATGGTCTGGCGTCTGGACGCCAAACTATCCAACCCGGCGCGCTTTGTGGGCCGTCTTTCGGGGTGTTGCGGGCAGATGGACATTCAGGGGCGTGGCAGCCAACTGTGGCTGGCGCACAACGGCAAACACAAGGTGGAATGTTATGATGCCCAGGGCCGGCTGGTCACCCAGTTTGGCAAATTTGACCGCGCAGCGGCCGATGGTTTTGGCGGGTGCTGTGAACCGAAGAATCTCACCTTCGCCCCCAACGGCGACATTCTGGCGGCCGAATCCGGCCCGCCGGTGGTAGTAAAACGCTTCACACCGGACGGGAAGTTTCTGGGCGTGCTGGCCCACCCGACCTACAAGAACGGGTGTGTGCGGGTGTCGGTGGCGATGAGTGCCGACGAGAAAAAGCTTTTCCTGCTTAACACGGGGGACAATACCATTCACGTTTTCACCCGCTAACCGAGGCACGAGCTGCCGCCGTTATGACTTCCCGTTGGTTGAGGCTGGCCACGGCCGCAGGATGTTTGATTGCCGGTCTGCTCCGGGCCGCCGCGCCGGCCTCCCAGGCCGTGCCCCTGACGGTTTGGGTGATGGACCCCCTGGCGAAAGAGCTGTGTTGCGCCTGCGTGGCGGGCACCGGGCAGCGCGACTATGAGGCCTTGGGGCGCTATTTATCCAAAAGCCTGAAACGGGCGGTCAAGGTGGCGTTTGCCGCCAGCGAGGAGGCCGTGCACTCGGCCACGCTCCCCCGGGGCCCCGAGGTGGTGATCGGCAAGGAATCCATGATCGCGCATGCGGTGAAGTCCCGGGGCTGGCCCTTGCAGCCCCTGGCCCAGTTGACCGATTGGCAGGGCAGGACCACCTTGAGCGGCTTGTTTGTTGTGCCGACGGCCGATACCGCCCAGGACCTGGCTGATTTGGAAAACCGGGAGGTGTGGTTGGGGCCGGAGGAGGAAACGGAGAGGCACGCCGCCGCGCTGGACGCCCTGAGGGGGGCGGGAATCAAGCCGGGGAAGGTTGCCAGGATTTTGCCCAGTTGCACCACCACCGCCCAAGAGCTGCTGGACCACGCCGGGCAGCCGGCAGCGGTGGGGGTACTATCCAGCTATGCGCTGCCGTTGTTGGAGGGGTGCGGCAATATCCCGCCCCGTTCTCTGCGGGTGGTGGGGCGCACCGCGCCTGTGCCGTTCATTACGGTGTTCATCCATCGAGAGCTGGAGCCGTCCCTGACCGAGGCACTGGGCAAGGCATTGGAGGCCGTGGCCGGAGACCGCAAGCTCTGTCAGCGGCTGGAATCACGTGATGGGTTTGTCCCCTACGAGGACGTGAGCCAAGCCCTGCAGGAATGGCCCGGCTGGGGAGGCGCACTGCGGCGGGGATTGACGGCCCGGTTGCCCGCCGCTCTGCCCCAGCCCCTGCCCGTGCTTTGGGAGCGCAAGTTGAATCACGCCGGCCTGGGGGGTGTGGCCGCCGCCGAGGGGTACGTGGTGGTGAGCGACCGCGATCCCCTGGACGAGGCGGACTTGTGGCGGTGTTTCCGCGCGGAGACGGGCGAAGTGGTTTGGACGCTGGCGCAGCGCACCCGCGGGCCGCGACTGGATTATGGCAACTCCCCGCGCGCCACGCCCCTGCTGGCCCGGGGCCGGGCCTATCTGTTGGGGGCGTATGGGGATTTGCTGGCGGTGGAGCTGGCGAGTGGCAAGATTTTGTGGAAACGGCATCTGGTCAAGGATTTCCAAGGCCGCATGCCCCATTGGGGTTATGCCAATTCGCCGCTTCTGTTTGAAAACCGGCTGTGGGTGCTGCCAGGGGGCACCAAGAATTTTCTGGTGGGACTGGATCCAGCCAGCGGCAAACTGCTGTGTTCAGGTGCCGGCAGCGGCCAGCCGGGTTATGCGGCGCTGGTGGCCGGGGAGTGGCATGGCCAGAGCCAGGTGGTGGCTTACGAGGAAAAAAGTTTGGGCGGCTGGGAGACGCAAAGCGGGCGGCGCTTGTGGAAACTGACGCCTCCAGAAGAAGGGGACTTCAACGTGCCCACGCCGGTGCCGCTGGGCGATGGGCTGGTGTTGGCCACAGAAAATAATGGCTGCCGCTGGCATCGCTTTGATCGGCGGGGCCGGTTGAATCCGCAGCCTATCGGGGTGGCGCAAAACCTGCGGCCGGTGACTGCCACGCCCGTGGTGGCAGGGCAGCGCCTGGTGGGCAACAGTGACGGCCTGCTTGGCCTGGAGTGGCGCACAGATTTGAAGCAGTGGGTGACCCTTTGGAAAAAGGAGGAGGAGGCGTGGGGCGAGCATGTCTCTTTCATCACCGATGGTGAAAGAGTGCTGTGCCTGGGTTACCACGGGGACCTGCTCCTGCTGGATGCCACGGCACCGGATTTCCGGCCCCTCTCCCAGCAGCGCCTGTTTGAGGAGGACGCGGAGTTGTACGCCTTTCCTGCCGTGGCCCGGGGCAGGCTCTACGTCCGCGGCCCCAAGGTTTTGCGGTGCCTGGGTTTGGGGAAATAATGAGCGGCGTGCCATACCGGCGGGGAGGTCATGCGCGGGAGGACCCGCCGGCGAAACGTGGCTGACACGCAGGCCCCGCTTGCGCGCCGCGCTCAGGCCTTGCGGGAGGGAGCTGCCGGCGGTTGCTCCAGAATCCGCTCCGCCGCCTGGCGCACGGCGGCGGCGAGTTCAGGCGGCTCGATCACCCGGCAATGGCCGCCCCAGCTCAAAACCCACCGCTGCACTTCGGACAGGCCGGAGAGGCGGAAGGTCACCTCCACGCCGCCCTCGGGCAGATCGCGCAGCTCCTGAGTTTCGTGCCATTTTTTTTCGCGCAGATAATCGGCGGCCTCGGGCGTGAAGCGCAGGATCACGCGGTAATCCCCCCTGCCCTGCATCACCCCGAAACTGCCACGCAGCCAGTTCTCCAGGGAGAATTTTTTGGGGCGCTGGAAGGTTTTGCCCGTGGGCGTGGCGGACTGAATGCGCATGGGCACAAACGTGCGGGGGGCCTGGCGCAGATGGTCGTAGGCGAAGAGGTACCATTCTCCGTTGATGTTGGCCAGGTGAAAGGGATCCACGAGGCGCTCCTCCACCGGCCCGCCGCCGGGCTTGCGGTAGCGCAGGCGCAACTGGCGGCGGTGGCTCACCGCATCGGCGAGCGTGCGAAACACCTCCAAATCCAGCAATGGCTCGACGCGGGTGCGGAAGGAGATGCTTTGCTGGAGGTCTTGCAGCGCCACACTAATGGTCTCAGGCAGGCCGGCAGCGATTTTTTCAATGGCCGCCAGGAGCGGTTTTTCAAAGGGCGTGCCGCGATATTGTCCCAGGGCTTTTTCGGCGAGGACGAGGGCAAACAATTCGCCTTCGCTGATGCTGACCGCCGGCAAATCCGTCACCGGCGCGGTGTAATAGTAACCGTTGCGCCGCGGGTCAAAAGCCAGCGGCAGCTCCAGGCGGTCGCGCATGAATTCGAGGTCGCGGTAAATCGTTTTGGGATTGACCTCCAGCTCCTGCGCCAACTGCCGCGCGTTGGGGTATTTGCCGTTGGCGATCTCGTGATGGATGCGCCGCACCCGGTCCAGCGGCGGACGGGTGAACTGGGCCGTCCGATCGGGCGCTTTTCTGGTGGCGCGCTTGCCCATGAGCCCGGCACAGCCGCGGGGCATTCAGCCCTCAGCCACGATCGAGCTTGGCCAGCAGCTCGTCATTGGTCTTGTGCTTCTTGCAGGCGGCAATGAGGGTTTCCATGGCCTCCACCGGGTTGAGGTCCACCATCATGCGCCGCAATTTGCGCACGGACTCAATTTGATGCTTGGGGAAGAGTTTTTCCTCCTTGCGGGTGCCGCTGCGGGGGATGTCAATCGCCGGGAAGAGGCGGCGGTCGCTGAGCTTGCGATCCAGCACCAGCTCCATGTTGCCGGTGCCCTTGAACTCCTGAAAGATCAGCTCGTCCATGCGGCTGCCCGTTTCCACCAGCGCGGTGGCGATGATGGTGAGGGAGCCGCCTTCCTCGATTTTGCGGGCGGCGGCAAACATTTTGCGGGGGATTTCCAACGCCCGGGCGTCCACCCCGCCGGTCATGGTGCGGCCGGAGCCGCCATGGACGCTGTTGTAGGCGCGGGCCACGCGGGTGATGGAGTCCAGCAGGACGAAGACGTCTTTCTTGGCCTCGACCATGCGGCGGCAGCGCTCGATCATGAAGCGCGAGAGGCGCACATGGGTCTCCAGGTCCTGGTCATTGGAGGAAGCCACGACCTCGGCCTTCACCGAGCGCTGGAAGTCGGTCACCTCCTCCGGCCGCTCGTCAATGAGCAGGACCAGGACATGGACTTCCGGGTGATTGGCGGTAATGGCGTTGGCAATTTGCTTGAGGATGGTGGTCTTGCCGGTGCGCGGCGGAGCCACGATCAGGCCGCGGGTGCCCTTGCCAATGGGGGTCACCAGGTCAATGATGCGCGTTTCGATGAGGTCGGGGGTGGTTTCGAGTTTGAACTTTTCCACCGGGTCAATGGTGGTCAGGTTCTCAAAGCGCAAGGTCTTGACGTACTCCTGGAAGGGCATGCCGTTGACCTTTTCCACCGTGCGCAACTGCGGGCTGGTGCCCCGGTGCGGGGGCTGTAGCGTGCCCTCCACCAGCGCCCCTTCCCGCAGGAAACTGCGCTTGATGGTGTCGGGCGTCACGAAGATGTCGGTGGGCTTGGGCGCAAAGAAGTTGTCAGGAGACCGCAAAAAGCCGAAGCCCTTTTCCGAGATTTCCAAATACCCCGAACCGTAGTCGGGATAATGGGCCGAATTGGAATGTGAACCCATAAGGTATCTACCTAGCTATCCAGTATTGTGTTGTGTCACCAGGCCATGGAACATCCTGAAACCAACCCCGAAACGTTTTGAACGTTGAACTTTCGGGAAAGCCGCTGCACTCCCATGAACACTACCAGTTAATGCTGTGCTGACGCGGCCGCGCCTGTGACAACCTAAAACTAACCCATTTTCCCCCGGATGCAACAATTATTTTTTCGCGCACCGCCCCAGGTGACCCGCCGCGGGCATTCCCCGCGCTACGCCAGGGCCGGAGCGGTTCTAAAAATCGGCGTTTTTGGGCGTGCGGGCGAAGGGGATGACGTCGCGGATGTTGCCCACTCCGGTCAGGAACATGATGAGCCGCTCAAAACCCAGGCCAAAACCGGCGTGGGGCACGGTGCCGAATTTGCGCAGGTCGGCATACCACCAGTAGTCGGCCGGGTTGAGCCGGTGAAAGGCCATCTGCTCCTGGAGGCGGTCGGGACGCTCTTCGCGCTGGGCGCCGCCGATGACCTCCCCGATGCCGGGCACCAGGACGTCCATGGCCGTGACGGTCCGGCCATCGTCATTGACGCGCATGTAGAAGGGTTTAATTTCGCGCGGGTAATTAAAGACGGTGACCGGGCATTTGAAATGCTCCTCCGTGAGGTAGCGCTCATGCTCGGATTGCAGGTTGACGCCGTAGCGCACGGGAAACTCAAAGGCCCTGCCCGAGGCCTGCAGGATCTCAATGGCGTCAGTGTAGGGAAGGCGCTGGAAGGGGCGCTCCACCACAAACTTGAGGCGGGTGGTGACTTCCTTGTCCACGAACTTGTTGAAGAAGGCGAGGTCCTCGGCGCAATGATCCAGCATGTGGGCGGCCATGGCCTTGATGAACTCCTCGGCCAGGTCCATGTCCGCCGCCAGGTCGCAAAATGCCATTTCCGGCTCGATCATCCAAAACTCCGCCGCGTGGCGTGCGGTGTTCGAGTTTTCGGCGCGGAAGGTGGGGCCAAAGGTGTAAATGCGCGAGAGCGCGCAGGCCAGGGCCTCCCCTTCGAGCTGGCCGCTCACGGTGAGGTAGGCCGGCCTGCCGAAGAAATCGTCCTCCGGTTTTTCGCCCGGCTCGCCCTTGAGGGTGGTCACCCGAAACATCTCGCCGGCCCCTTCGCAGTCGCTGGTGGTGATGATGGGGGTATGGACATAGACGAAGTCGCGCTCCTGAAAGAACTGGTGTACGGCGTGGGCCAGCCGGCTGCGGGTGCGAAAGACGGCACCGAAGAGATTGGAGCGCGGGCGGAGGTGCGCAATGGTGCGCAGAAACTCCAGCGAGTGCCCTTTTTTCTGGAGGGGATAGGTGGCATCGGCCGGCCCCACCAGCTCGACGCGGCGGGCATGGACCTCCCACTTCTGGCCGGCGGCGGGCGAGGGCACCAGCGCGCCCTGAATGATCACCGAGGCGCCGGTGAGGATGTGGGTGATTTCGGCATTGGTTGGCGTGCCATCATTCACCACCACCTGGAGGTTGGCGAGGCAGGAGCCGTCATTGATTTCAAAAAAGGAAAAGCCCTTGGCATCGCGGCGGGTGCGCACCCAGCCCTTGACAATGACCTCCTCCCGGGGCGCCTGTGCGTGCAACAAGTGTTTGATCAGTTGATGCATGGCGGGAGGATAATCGCCGGAGCGCGCAGGGACAAAAGAAAAGTGCAGGGACAAGCCAACGCGGGCCAACAAAAAACCCGCGTCACGGGGACGCGGGTTGTTGTGCCATTCAATCAGGCGGTCAGATTACTTGGACGCGCCCGCCGTGGCGGCCGGAGCCGGGGCGGCGGCTTTTTCCTCCGTCGTCTTGGGCGCCTCGGTTTCGGTCACCGGCAGTTCAACCCATTCCAGGATGGCCTGCTGGGCGGCGTCGCCGCGGCGCTGGCCGAGCTTGACGATGCGGGTATAACCGCCGGGACGGTTTTTCTGGGCCGGCGCGATCTGGTTGAAGAGAATCTTGACGGCATCCTCCTGATGCAACCGGGCGGCGGCGAGGCGGCGAGCATGCAAGGTGCCCCGTTTGCCGAGGGTGACCATTTTCTCGGCCAGGCTGCGCGCGGCGCGGGCCTTGGCGAGGGTGGTGGTCACGCGTTTGTGTTTAATCAGGCTGCAGACCAGGTTGGCCAGCATGGCATTGCGATGCTGGAACTGGCGGCCAAGCTTGGCGGTACGTTTCAAATGGCGCATAAAGCATCAATCGTTGGCAAGGAGGTTCTTGATGTCGTCGCGGGCCGAGGAGGAGCCTGCCGGGGCGGGCGCCGCCTCAATGAGGTCCGGGTCAAAGTGCATGCCCAGGGTGAGGCCCAGCGCGGCGAGTTTTTCTTTGATTTCGTTGAGCGATTTCTTGCCGAAGTTGCGGTATTTGAGCATTTCGGACTCGGTCTTCATGGCCAACTGGCCCACGGTGGTGATGTTGGCGTTGTTAAGGCAGTTGGCGGCGCGGACGCTCAGCTCGATTTCGTTGACGCTCATGTTGAGCAGTTTCTTGAGCTTGGCGCGCTCGTCGTCCTGGCGGTCCACCTGCTCTTCAAATTCGACCGCGTTCTTGTCGTAGCCGACAAAGACATCCAGATGCTTCTGCAGGATGGCCGAGGCCTGGGTGAGGGCATCATCGGGAGAAAGGCGGCCGTCGGTCCAGATTTCAAGGATCAGGCGGTCATAGTCCGTGCGCTGCCCCACGCGAGCGGCTTCCACGGAGTATTTCACCCGGGTCACCGGCGAGAAGATGGAGTCAATGGGGATGACGCCGATGGCCTGGTCAGGTTTTTTGTTCTCGTCGCCCGGGCAGAAACCGCGGCCCACCTTGACGGTGAGTTCCATCTCCAGCTTGCGCTTTTTGTCAAGGGTGCAGATTTTCTGCTTGGGGTTGACCAGCTCGAGGTTTTGGTTGAGCTGAATGTCCTCCGCCAGCACGTCGCCTTCCTTGTTGACCGACAGGTACAGCACCTGTTCCTCGCGGGTGTGCGCCTTGAAGCGGATTTTCTTGAGGTTCAGCACGATGTCGGTGACGTCTTCGACGACCCCGTCCACGGTGGCAAATTCATGCATGGCGCCCTCGATGCGCACACTGGTGATGGCCGCCCCCTCGAGGGAGGAGAGCAGCACCCGGCGCAGCGAGTTGCCGATGGTGTGGCCGTAGCCGGTTTCAAACGGCTCGGCGATGAACTTGGCGTAGGTTTCGGTGGCGGTGGTTTCTTCCTTGACCAACCGCTTGGGCATCTCGAAACGGCCTAGACGAACTGGCATAGTTTTTTCCTTTCCGGCAAATTTAACCTGGCGGCCTCCGGGGATTTATTCCCGCCACCCGGAAGCGCCCGTATATTTGCCCTGCCCTACGCGGGGCGAGTTATGGTTTAGCGGGAATAAAATTCGACGACGGCCTGTTCATTGGCGATGGGCTGGATTTCGTCACGCGACGGAATGCGCACGACCCGCCCTTTGAAATTGTCCTTGTCGAGCAGCAACCAGTCGGGCACGGCGCGGCTGGTGGAGCTTTCCAGGTTGCGCGTGGCCATCTGGCGGCTGACGTTGTGGTTGCGCACTTCAATCTCGTCGTTGACCTTCAGGGTGTAGGACGGGATGTTCACCTTGCGGCCGTTGACGCGGATGTGGCCATGGGTGACCATCTGGCGCGCGGCCGGGCGGGTGGGGGCAAAGCCCAGGTGATAAACCACATTGTCCAGCCGGCACTCGAGCAGTTGCAACATCTGCTCGCCGGTGACGCCGCGGCGGCGCAGGGCCTTTTCGTAGACGCCGCGGAACTGGCGCTCCTGCAGGCCGTAATAGTAGCGGAGCTTCTGCTTTTCAATCAGACCCAGAGCGTAATCGGTGACCTTGCGGCGCGCCTTGGGACCGTGCACGCCCGGCCCATATTGGCGGCGCTCCAAATATTTGGAGGGGCCAAAGATGGGGGTCTTGAACCGACGGCTGATGCGAACGCGTGGACCGGTGTAGTGTGCCATGAGCTTCGGAAATTATAAAGGGTTATGGTTAGACACGGCGTTTCTTGCGCGGACGGCACCCGTTGTGCGGCACGGGGGTGACGTCCTTGATGATGGTGATTTCCAGGCCGATGGCCTGCAACGCCCGGATGGCGGCCTCCCGGCCGGAGCCGGGGCCTTTGACGTGGACCTCGACTTCCTTCATGCCGTGGGACATGGCCTGGCGGGCGGCCTCCTGGGCCACCTGCTGGGCGGCGAAGGCGGTGCTTTTGCGGGAGCCTTTGAAGCCCACGCGGCCGGCCGTGGCCCAGCCGATCACGTTGCCGTGCATGTCCGTGATGCTGACCTGGGTGTTGTTGAAGGTGGCCAGAATGTGGGCAATGCCGCTGACAATGTTTTTGGCACCCTTGGCCTTGACGATTTTTTTAGCGGCCAGATCATCGCCCAGCAGCTCGGCCGCCGTGGGCGCCGAGGCTGCCGCAGGCGGAGCACCGGCGGCGGCGTCAGCAGCAGGCTTGGCCTCCGCCCCGGGTTTGGCATCGGACGCCTTGGCGTCCGCCGCCTTGCCCTCAGCGGGAGCGGCTTTCTTGCCAGCCTTGGCCGGCTTTTCCGCGGCCGGAGCGCCGGTTTCCGGTTTGGATTCCTTGGGAGCAGGAGCGGGTTTTTTGGTCTCGTCAGACATAGCAGGTTAAACAGGGTATTAGTGGATGCCAGCCTTGGCGTTGGGATTGCGGACCACGCCGACGGTCTTGCGCGGGCCTTTGCGCGTGCGGGCGTTGGTCTGGGTGCGCTGGCCGCGGACGGGCAGGCCGCGCAGGTGGCGGATGCCGCGATAGCATTTGATGGCCTGGAGGCGCTTAAGGTTCAGACCGATTTCGCGGCGCAAATCACCCTCGATCACGTACTTGCCTTCCTGGATGGCGTGCACGATTTGGGAAAGCTGCTGCTCGGTCAAATCCTTGGCGCGCGTGCCCAGGGGGATGTTGGCGCGGCGGCAGATTTCCAGCGCCGTGGTGGGCCCGATGCCGTAGATGTAGCGGAGGGCGATTTCGATGCGTTTGTCGCCCGGGATTTCAACGCCGATGATGCGTGCCATAGTGTTCTTCAGTTAAAAGCTCAACCTTGCCGCTGCTTGTGGCGCGGATTGGTGCAAATGACGCGGATGACGCCTTTGCGCTTAATAATCTTGCAATTCTCGCACAGTTTTTTCACCGATGCCCGTATTTTCATAACTTCACTCCAAATTCAACCTTGGGGGGCGTCCACGCGCCCCACCAGCCGCCCCTTGCTCAGGTCCAGAGGCGAAAGTTCCGCCACCACGCGCTGGCCGAGGGCGTAGCGGTCGCCCGCCGCCGCGCGCCGGGCCGTGACAAAGGCCAGGAATTGATGGCCGTTGGCCAACTGCACCCGGTACAACCGCTCCTGGAGCACGGCGATCACGACGCCCTCAGCGCGAATGGTGTTTGACTCGTGCACGTCAGGATTTCCGGCGCGCCCTCCGTCACCAGGACGGTGTGCTCAAAATGGGCGGACAGTGAACCATCCTCGGTCACCACTGTCCAGCCATCTTTCAAACGTTTCACGCCGGGCCGGCCGGCATTGACCATCGGCTCGATGGCCAGGGTCATCCCCGGCCGAAGCAACGGCGAAACGCGGCCCGGCTCGACAAAATTGGGCACCTGCGGCTCTTCGTGCATGTGGCGGCCCACGCCGTGGCCCACGAATTCACGCACCACGCTGAAGCCCTGGCTCTCCACATGCTCCTGCACGGCCCGCGAGATGTCGCGCACGCGGTTGCCGGCGACGGCCGCGGCGATGCCGCGCTGCAACGCGGTTTCCGTGGTTTCCAACAGGCGCAGGGCCACGGGGTCCGTGCAGCCGCCGGCCGCCACGGTGCGGGCGTTGTCGCCCACAAAACCTTCATAATACACGCCCACGTCAATACTGACAAGGTCGCCAAAGGCAATGCGGCGCGGGCCGGCCAGCCCATGCACCACCTGCTCGTTGATGGAGATGCAGGTGTGGCACGGGTACTTGAGGCTGCCCACCCGATACCCCAAAAAGGCGCTGCGGGCGTTGTAATGTTTGATGCGCTCGGCGGCGTAGTCGTCCAGCTCCCGGGTGGTCACCCCCGGGGCCACCGCGGCGGCGACTTCATCCAAAACCGCGCGGGCCACGCGGCAGGCTGCCCGCATGGCTTCAAGGTCGCGTCCGGTTTTGATGACGATCATGCTCGTGATCCCTCGGGTTCGGCCGGTTAGATGCGCCCGCGCAGGCGGCCTTTCTTCAAGAAGCCGTCGTAGTGGCGCATCAGGAGGTGGGTTTCCATCTGGCGCATGGTGTCCAGCATCACGCCCACGGTGATGAGCAGGCTGGTGCCGCCAAAGAACTGGCCCACCTGATAGGGCACATTCATCACCTTATACAGCAGGTCCGGTATCACCGCAATGACAGTGAGGAAGACCGCGCCCGCCAGGGTGATGCGGCTCATGGCATGGTGCAGAAAATCGCTGGTGGCCTGGCCGGGGCGCACCCCCGGGATGTAACCGCCGTATTTCTTCAGGTCATCGGCGATCTGGATTTCATTGAACTGGGTGGCGACCCAGAAGTAGGAGAAGAACATGATCATCAGGCCGTAAATCAGGAAGTAGGCCGGTTCCCCGTGATTGAGGGAGGCGCCAATGGCGCGGAAGATGCCCTTGAGGCCGGCGCCCACGCCGGGCAGGTTGCCCAGGCTTTCCATGATTTTCTGGGGAAACATGAGGATGGCCTGGGCGAAGATGATCGGCATGACGCCCGCATAATTGACGCGCAGCGGCATGAACGAGGTGCCGCCCTGATAGACCTTGCGGCCCACCGCGCGCTGGGCGTACTGGACGGCCACCTTGCGCTGGGCCTGGGTGATGGCTATGGTGCCCGCCACCACCGCCGCGAGCATGATCACCAGGAAGACCGCGTGGAAGATGGTGAACTTCTCGGCAATGGCGCCCCCGGAGGAGAACATGTCCAGCAGCGCATGGGCGGCCTGGGGCACCCGGGCCAGGATGCCGATGGTGATGATGAGGGAGACGCCGTTGCCGATGCCGCGCTCGCTGATCTGCTCGCCCAGCCACATCAGCAACAGGGTGCCGGTGGTGAGGATGACGGTGGTTTGGATGCGGTAGAACCAGCCGGGGTTGCGTACCAGGTCCTGATCCAGGCCCTGGAACATTTCCCGGGGGTTTTCCCAGACGTGGGCCATGATCATGCCCCAGCCCAGGCAGAGCAGCACGGTGAGATAGCGGCCGTACTGGATGATTTTGGGGCGGCCGCCCTCCTCGCGGGCCAGTTTGCTGAGGCGGGGGATGACGGCGGTCAGCAACTGGATGATGATGGTGGCGCTGATGTAGGGCATGATGCCCAGCGAGCCGATGGCGCACCGTTCCAGGGCGCCGCCGGTGAAGAGGCTGTACATGCCCATGAGGCCACCGCCCTGCCCCTGCTGTCGCTCCAGCTCACGGAAGTGCTCAAACAGCACCGAGCCGTCAATTCCGGGGATGGGGATGACCGCCACCAACCGGCACACAGCCAGGATAAACAAGGTGAACAGGATGCGGGACTTCAGCTCCGGAATCCTGAAGGCATTGGTGAAGGTGTTGGCGATTTTGGCGAGCATAACCCCTGAATATCCCCTGAGAATCAAGCCTTGGCCGCCGCGGCGGCCGTTTCACACACCCCGCCCAGCGCTTCAATTTTGGCGCGGGCCGAAGCGCTGAACGCATGGGCCACCACGGTCAGTTTTTTCTTCAATTCACCCTTGCCCAGAATCTTGATGCCGTCGGCCCGCCCGTTGGCGAGACCGGTTTGGCGCAGCAGGGCCTCGTCCACGCGGGCGCCGTCGTCGAAACGGTTCAACGCCTCGAGATTGACCGGCAGGTAACGGACGGCAAAGCGGGCATTGTTGAAGCCGCGCTTGGGCAGGCGGCGGATGAGCGGCATCTGGCCGCCCTCGAAAGTGGGCCGGATGGAGCTGCCCGAGCGGGCGGTCTGACCCTTGCCGCCACGGCCGCTGGTTTTGCCGTGACCGCTGGATTCGCCGGCGCCGAGCCGTTTGCGGCGGTGCTTGGCGCCCGGCCGGGGGTTCAAATCATGTAAACGCATAGGCTAAATGTCAGTTGGCGTTCAAAAAAGGTTACACGGCGGCCGGAGCTTCCGGGGCGGCGGCCGGCGCGGCCTCCGCTGTGGGAGCGCGCAACGGCAGGCCGCGGCTGTAGTAAATCTGCTCGCGCAGGCGCAGGCGCAACAACGCATTCAAGGTGGCCTTGACCACGTTGGCGGCGTTTTTGCTGCCCAGGGACTTGGTCAACACATCGCGCACGCCCGCCGATTCGAGCACGGCGCGGACGGTCTTGCCCGCAATGATGCCGGTACCGGGCGAGGCGGGGCGCAGCAAAACGCGGGCCCCGTCGTATTCGGAGAAAACTTCGTGCGGGATGGTGGCGTCCTTGAGCCAGACCTTGACCATGTTGCGGCGGGCCACTTCGCCGCCCTTGCGGATGGCGTCGGCCACTTCGCCGGCCTTGCCCAGGCCCACGCCCACCATGCCCTTGCGGTCGCCCACCACCACGAGGGCGGAGAAACTGAAGCGGCGCCCGCCCTTGACCACCTTGGCGGAGCGGTTGATGAAGACCACTTTCTCCATCAACTCTTCGCCGGCCTGGCCATCCTGGGCCTCGGCCGATTCGGCGGATTGACGGCCCCGGCCCCGGCGGCCACGGCCACCGCCGCGTGATTCGCCCACTTCTCCGCCACGGACATCAGCGGGGGGGGCATGCTGTTCCTGCTCCTGCTCGAGGGCAGGGTCCAGGTTTTCGTTTTTGGGATTTTCAGCCACGGTGACAGCTCCTGTTCAATGAGGTTAAAACTTCAAGCCCGCTTCGCGCGCGGCATCCGCCAGCGCCTTGACCTTGCCATGATAACGGTTGCTGCCGCGATCGAACACCACCGCCGTGATGCCTTTGGCCAGGGCCGCCTCGGCGGCCCGGCGGCCAATGATGGCGGCCGACTGGACGTTGGCTTTGAGCTTGCCCACGTCGGGCAGGGGCTTGACCCGGGTGGAGGCCGAGGCCAGGGTCACGCCGCGGACATCGTCCACAAACTGGACGTAAATATGTTTGCCGGTGAAGCAGACGCTCATGCGGGGCCGCTGGGCGGTGCCGGTGATTTTCTTGCGCACCCGCCAGTGGCGGAGGGTGGCCAGACGATGTTTAACTTCGGTTCTCATGGTGTTCACGGGCCACGGATTGGGCCGTAGCCCCATCACTTAAAGCACGGTTATTGGACGGTCTTGCCTTCCTTGCGGATGATGCGCTCACCCACATAGCGGATGCCTTTGCCTTTGTAGGGCTCGGGCGGGTAGAAGGCGCGCAAATCGGCAGCCACCTGCCCCACCTGCTGGCGGTCGGGGCCTTCCACGGTGATGCGGGTGTTTTCCTCCACGGTGACCTTCACCTGGTCGGGCAGGTCATAGTTGATGGGATGGGAATAGCCCAGGTTGAGGGTGACGGTCTTGCCCGCCACGGAGGCCTTGAAGCCCACGCCGTGGATTTCGAGCTTTTTAACAAAGCCCTCGGTGACGCCCCGCACCATGTTGTTGAGGATGGCGCGGCTCAGGCCATGGAGGGCCTTGGCCTGGGCGTCGTCGCCCTCGCGGTGGACCACCAGTTTGCCGCTTTCGACGGCGGCAGTGGTGCGCTGGGGCAAGTCATACTTGAGCTTGCCCTTGGGACCTTCCACCAGGACGGTGTGGCCCTTGATGTCCACCTTGACCTTGGGCGGGATCACAATCGGTTGTTTGCCAATACGCGACATAAGCAGCAAGCGTTAAGGATTACCAGACGTAACAGAGCACCTCGCCGCCCAGATGGTTTTTGCGCGCCTCGGCATCGGTCATGAGACCGCGGGAGGTGGAGAGGACGGCAATGCCCAGTCCGCCCCGCACGCGCGGGGCCGAGGTGGCGGCGGTGTAGATGCGGCGGCCGGGTTTGCTGACCCGCTGCAAGCCTTCGATGACCGGCCGGCGGCCTTCGTATTTGAGGTGCAGTTTGAGGGTTTTGACCGCCTGGCCGGCGACGGTGAATTCGGCGATGTAGCCTTCGCGCTTGAGAATGGCGGCGAGGCTTTCCTTCAAACGGGAATGCGGCACCTCCACGGCGGGCTGGCCCGCGTGGGCGGCGTTGCGGAGGCGCGTCAACATGTCGGCAATGGGGTCGCTCATAGGACAGGGTTACCAGCTAGCTTTGGTGACGCCGGGGATGAGGCCCTGGAGGGCGAGTTCCCGGAAGGTCAGACGGGAGCAGTTGAATTTGCGGAAATAGCCGTGGCGGCGGCCGCTGATGGGGCAGCGGTTGACCACGCGCACGGGACTGGAGTTGCGCGGCAGCTTGGCCAGGGCCGCGTAATCGTGCTTGGCCTTCAGCTCGGCGCGCTTGGCGGCATACTTCTTGACCAGCGCCATGCGTTTCTTGTTGCGTTCGGACCAGGATTTTTTCGCCATATCAATTCCAGCAAAAAAGGTTAACGGTTTTCGGCAAAGGGGAAGCCCAGGAGTTTGAGGAGGTCGTAGGCTTCCTCGTTGGTGCGGGCGGTGGTGACGATGGTGATGTCCATGCCCTGGGTGCGTTTAATCTTGTCCAGGTCCACCTCCGGGAAAATGGTCTGCTCGGCAATGCCCAGCGAGTAGTTGCCCCGGCCGTCGAAGGAGCGCGGGGACAGGCCGCGGAAGTCGCGGATGCGCGGCAGGGCGGCGGCCACCAGGCGGTCAAAGAACTCGTACATGACCTCCCGGCGGAGCGTCACATAGCAGCCGACTGGATGGCCGGCGCGAAGTTTGAAGTTGGCGATGCTCTTGCGGGACTTGCTGATGACGGGTTTGCGGCCGGTGATCAGGGCCAGGTCCTTGGCGGCATCCTCCACGGCGCTTTTCTCCAGTTGGGAGCTGACGCCCATGTTGATGACGATCTTTTCGAGGCGGGGCACCTCATGCCGGTTTTTGTACTGGCGCTTGGCGATGAGGGCGGGCACCACTTCGTTTTCGTATTTTTCCTGCAATCTCGGTTTCATGGCTGGGTGCAAAGAGGCAAGGCTCAAGATTCAGCGGCGGCGGCGGGGGTCTTGCCGGCCCGCCGGGCGTCGTAGCGATCGGCCCGCATCACGTTGCTGATGTGGATGGGGCCTTCGCGCTCGATGATGGCGCCCTGGGGATGGAGCTGGCTGCGGCCTTTCTTGATGGTCTTCTTGAGCATGCGGACCCCCTCCACCAGCACGCGCTGCTTGGCGGGCTGGACTTCAATGACGCGGCCGCGGCGGCCCTTGTGGGCGCCGCTGATGACCACCACTTCGTCGCCTTTTTTGACGTGCAGTTTGGGCATAGATCAGACTACCTCCGGAGCCAGGCTGATGATTTTGGTGAACTTGAGGTCGCGCAGCTCGCGGGCCACCGGGCCGAAGATGCGGGTGCCAATGGGCTCGCGTTCCTTGTTGATGATGACGACGGCGTTGCTGTCAAAGCGGACATAGGAGCCGTCGCTGCGGCGGATGGGCCGGCGGGTGCGGACGACGACGGCATCGGCCACCTGGCCTTTCTTGATGGTGCCGTCCGGCGCGGCCTCTTTGATGTGGACCTTGATGACGTCGCCCACGCGGGCATACATCTGGTTCCGGCCGAGCACACCAATGGCGGCCGCGCGTTTGGCGCCGGTGTTGTCGGCCACGTCGAGGATGGAACGGACTTGCAGCATAGGTCAGGACAGGTTTCAGGCGGCCGCGGTGGCGGCGCGCTCAAGGATTTCCACCAGCCGCCAGCGTTTGAGGCGGCTGAGCGGGCGGGTTTCTTCGATGCGCACAAGGTCGCCGGGCTTGGCCTCGCCTTTCTCGTCGTGCGCGTAATATTTTTTGTAGCTCCGCACAATTTTCTTGAAGCGGGGATGGGGAAAGCGGCGCTCGACGCGGACCACAATGGTCTTGGCCATCTTGTTGGAGACCACCTCGCCGGTGCGCTCTTTGCGACGGCGGGCGGGGGCGGCGGCGGTGGGTTGGGAGGAGGTGTCAGCCATAGTCAAAAGGTTCAAGCCTGGGTTTTCTTGCGGGCGGTGATGGCGGTCTCCACCCGGGCGATGTCACGCCGGAGGAGACGCAGCCGGACGGGGTTCTCCAGGCGGCTGCCCGCCTTCTGGAGGCGCAGGTTGAAAAGTTCCTGGCGGAGGTCGCGGCTTTTGGCCTGCAGCTCCACCAGGGTCAAGTCTTTCAATTCACTCATTTTCATGGCGTCAGTGCTGGTGCCGGGAGATGAATTTGGTGTGGATGGGCAGTTTGGCCGCGGCCAGGCGGAAGGCCTCGCGCGCCACGACCTCGGGCACGCCGTCCACTTCAAAGAGCACGCGGGCGGGCTTGATGACGGCCACCCAGGATTCCAGGGGTCCCTTGCCCTTGCCCATGCGGGTTTCCAACGGCTTTTTGGTGTAGGATTTGTCCGGGAAAATGCGAATCCAGAGCTTGCCCCGGCGCTTCATGAAGCGGCTGATGGCCACGCGGGCGGCCTCCAGTTGCTTGGTGTCCAGCCAGCAGCGCTCCAGGGCCTGCAGGCCAAACTCGCCAAAGGCGACCGTGTTGCCGCGGGTGGCCAGACCGGCGCGGCTGCCGCGGTGCATTTTCCGGTATTTAACGCGTGCAGGTTGTAAAGGCATAAAACAGTCTCAGAATTAACGGCCGGCCGCGGGGGCGGCGGCCCGTTGGTTCTTAGTGGCTTCGGGTTTGTTTTCGCCCCGGCAGATCCAGCATTTGATGCCCAGTTTACCGTAAAGGGTGTGGGCTTCGGCAAAGCCATAATCAATGTTGGCGCGGAGGGTGTGCAGGGGCACGCGGCCTTCGAGATATTGCTCCACCCGGGCCAGTTCGGCGCCCCCGAGGCGGCCCGAGCAGCGGATGCGAATGCCTTCGGCGCCCTGCTCCATGGCGGTTTGCACCGCCCGCTTCATGGCCCGGCGGAAGGAGACGCGGCGCTCCAGTTGCACCGCCACGCCCTCGGCCACCAGTTGGGCGTCGAGGTCAGGATTTTTGACTTCCTGAATTTCGACGTAAATTTCCTTGCCGGTTTTTTTGCTCAAATCCTCCTTGAGCTTGTCAATTTCGGTGCCCTTGCGGCCGATGACCACGCCCGGGCGGGCGGTAAAGATGGTGATGCGGCAGCGGTTGCCGGCGCGCTCGATCTGGATTTTGGGCACCGCCGCGTCCTTGAGTTTCTCCTTCAAATAGCGGCGCAGTTCAAAGTCCTCCACGAGCAGCTTGCCGAAGTCTTTTTTCTCGGCGTACCACTTGGAGCGCCAGTCACGGTTGACGGCGACGCGCAGACCGATGGGATTGGTTTTTTGACCCATAGTAATTATTTGGCTCCGTCCGAAAGAACGATTTTGATGTGGCTGTTGCGTTTGATGATGGGGCCGGCCATGCCGCGCGCCTTGGGGGTGTAGCGTTTGAGGCGGCTGGCGGTCAGGGCGACGGCCTGGGCCACCACCAGGCGGGCGGCCTGCAATTGATGGTTGTTCTCCGCGTTGGCGATGGCCGAATCGAGGGTTTTGGCCACCAGCCGGGCGGATTTGCGCGGCACCACCGCCAGCACCGCGCGGGCCTCCAGGGCGGGCAGACCCTGGATTTGACGGGTGACTTCCCGCACTTTCTGCGGGGACATCCGGACATTGCGAGTGATCGCCTGTACTTGCATAGGTTACTTGGCCTCGGCTTTGGCGGTGTGAGCGCCGTGTTTCTTAAAGATGCGGGTGGGAGAAAACTCTCCCAGCCGGTGGCCCACCATGTTTTCGGTCACAAAAACCGGGTGGAACACCTTGCCGTTGTGCACGTTGAAGGTCAAGCCCACAAAGTCGGGCGTGATCATGGAACGGCGGGACCAGGTTTTGATGGGCGCCTTGGACTTGGACTCCTTGGCGGCCTGGATTTTCTTCATCAACGAGGGGTCCACAAACGGACCTTTTTTGATTGAACGTCCCATAGGCTCTCAGGTCAAAGCAGGTTACTTGCGTTTCATGGGCCGGCCGTCACGCCGCACCACGATAAAGCGGTTGGAGGGTTTGTGTTTGTTGCGGGTGCGGTAGCCTTTGGCCAGCAAGCCCCACGGGGAGGTCAACTGTTGCCAGCCGCCACCGCCCTTGCTCTTGCCGGCGCCGCCGCCGTTGGGATGGTCCACCGGGTTGCGGGCCACGCCGCGGGTGATGGGGCGATGGCCGAAGTGCCGCGTGCGCCCGGCCTTGCCCCAGACGATGTTTTCATGGTCCGCGTTGCCCACCTCGCCGATGGTGGCGTAGCAGTTTTCGTGGACCCGCCGGATTTCGCCCGAGGGCAGGCGGAGGGTGGCATACCCCTGATCGCGCGACATCAGCGTGGCCGAGCTGCCCGCCGAGCGCACCATCTGCGCGCCGCGGCCCGGCACCATTTCGATGTTGTGAATGGCCATGCCGATGGGGATGTTTTTCAGCGGCAGATGATTGCCCACCTCAACCGGCGCGTCCGGGCCGCTGGAGACCTTGGCGCCGACCTTGAGGTCTTTGGGGCAGAGGATGTAGGCCTTCTCGCCATCGGGATATTTCACCAGGGCCAGCCGGGCGGAGCGGCAGGGATCGTACTCAATCGCCTCCACCGTGGCCACCTGGCCGTGGCGGCGACGTTTGAAGTCCACCAGCCGGATTTTCTGCTTGTGGCCGCCACCGATGCCCCGGGCGGTGACGCGGCCGTAGCAGTTGCGGCCGCCGGTCTTCTTGCGGGTCACCACCAGGCTCTTTTCCGGCTCGGTCTTGGTAATCTCGCTGAAGTCGGCCACCGTGATGTAACGGCGCGACGGCGTCAGGGGACGAAAGGTTTTAACAGGCATAAATCAACAAAAGGTTAGGTGAGGTTGATGCGATCCCCTTCTTTGAGGGTGACAATGGCCTTTTTCCACTCGCTGGTCATGCCGGCCTGGGGGGTGCGCTGGCGGCGCGCCTTGCCGGGCATGTTGAGGGTGTTGACGGCGATGACCTTGACCTTGAACAGCTCCTCGACCGCCTTGCGAATCTGGGCCTTGTTGGCCCGGGGGTCCGCCACCACGGTGTACTGGTTGAGCTTCTCGGCCTGGAGGGTGCCCTTTTCGGTCACGCGGACGGTTTTGATGATTTCAAAAGCGTTCATAGGATCAGGATTGGCTGAGCCGCTGGCCCACCTGTGCCAGCGCGGCGCGGGTGAACACGATTTTGGCCGGTTTCAGCGCCTGGTAGCAGTTAAGCTCGGTCCCGGTGACCAGCTCCACGTGGGGCAGGTTGCGGGCGGCCAGGCGCAGGTTTTGATCAATGCTGTCGGTCACCAGCAACACGGTCACGCCGGGGGCCAGGGTGTCCAGCAGGCGCACCAGCTCACGGGTCTTGGGCTGGGCCAGCTTCAACTCGTCCACCACGATGACCTCGCTGGCCTTGATGCGCTCGCTCAAGGCCTTGCGCAGGGCCAGACGGCGGGTGGTCTCGTTGACTTTCTTATGAAAATCGCGCGGCTTGGGGCCGAATACGATGCCACCGCCACGCCAGAGGGGCGATTGGAAGGAGCCGGCGCGGGCGCGGCCGGTGCCTTTCTGGCGCCAAGGTTTTTTGCCCGTACCGGCCACTTCGCCCATGGTTTTGGTGCAGGCGGTGCCGGAGCGCTGGGCGGCGAGGTAGGCCACCACCACGTCATGCACGGCCTGGGTGCCCTTGCCGTTTTCGATCACCGGAAACGGCACTTCGACTTCGCCCTGGGGCGTGCCCTGCAAATCTTGAACGGTGAGTTTCATGTCAGCAGTCCTCACTTCTTGGCCACGGCCTTGGTTTTACCGCCCTTGGCCATGGCCTTGTGTTTCTCGATGCGCTCCTGGCGGGCTTTTTCGAGCACGCGCGAGCGTTTCTTGGATTCGCGGATGATGACGTAGTCCCCCTCGGCGCCCGGCATGGAACCTTTGATGAGGAGGAGGTTTTCCGCCTCGCGGACCTGGATGATCTGGAGGTTTTGCACCGTGCGGCGCACCTGCCCCATGTGGCCGGGCATGCGCATGCCGCGGTTGACGGTGCCGGGGAACAGACGGCAGCCGATGGCGCCGCTGCGGCGGTGCCAGCCCTTGGCGCCGTGGCTCATGTCGCCGCCGCGGAAGTGATGGCGCTTGACCACGCCCTCGAAGCCGCGGCCCTTGGTGATGCCTACAGCGTCCACGTAATCACCGGCGCGGAAGATGTTCACGCCCACCGTGTCGCCCGGTTTGACGTCCAGCGCGAAGTCGCGAAATTCGCGGATGATGCGGACGGGAGCGCCGTTGTGCTTTTTGACGTGGCCCAGCAACGGCTTGGTGAGGCGGGTTTCCTTCTGCTCGCCAAAACCCAGTTGCACGGCCTTGTAGCCGTCGCGCTCGGGCGTTTTGCACTGCAACACGCGGTTGGGCCCGGCCTGGACAATGGTCACCGGTACGATGACGCCGTTGGCGTCATAGACGCGGGCGTGTCCCAGCTTTCTGCCAAGTAAACCAATCATAGAGACTTAGATTTTAATGGTGATGTCAACCCCCGCCGGCAGAGTGAGCTTTTTGAGCTCGTCCACGGTTTTGGCGGTCGGCTCGATGATGTCAATCAGCCGCTTGTGGGTGCGCTGTTCGAAGGTTTCCTGGGATTTTTTGTCGGCGTGCGGCGAGCGCAGGACGGTGAAGCGCTCGATGCGGGTGGGCAGGGGCACCGGGCCCGCCACGCGGGCGCCCGTCCGCTTGACGGTCTCGACAATTTCGTGCGCCGAGGAGTCCACGATCCGGTAATCGTAGCCCTTGAGGCGAATCCGTATGCGTTGTCCAGGCATATAAAGAACAAGTTAAGGGTTGGGGTTAAGTTCGCGCGGCAGGCCGGTTTTTGGCCTGATCCAAAAGCTGGGCGGCGATGCCCGCCGGCACCGGCTCGAAAGTGAGCGGCTCCATGGAGTAGGAGGCGCGCCCCTTGGAGAGGGAGCGCACGGCGGTGGCGTAGCCGAACATTTCCGCCAGCGGCACGCGCGCGGTGAGCACGGTGGCGCCGTTGCGCACTTCGATGTGCTCCACGTGGCCGCGGCGGCGGTTGATGTCGCCCAAAATGTCGCCCTGATATTCGTCCGGCGTGGTGACCTCCACCTTCATGACCGGCTCCAGGAGGATGGGGTTGGCCTTGCGGAAGGCCTCCTTGAGGGCGAAAATGCCGGCCATCTTGAAGGCCAGCTCGCTGGAGTCCACTTCGTGGAAGGTGCCGTCCACAATGTCCACCTTGATGTCAATGATTTGATAACCGGCATACACACCGGTGCGGACGGCCTCCTCGATGCCGCTGATGACCGCGGGGATGTATTCCTTCGGGATGGCCCCGCCCACGATCTTGCTCTCGATCTGCACACCCTTGCCGCGCTCATTCGGCTCGATGTGGATGATGGCGTGGCCGTATTGGCCGCGGCCGCCGGACTGGCGGATGAATTTGCCCTCGCCCTCGGCCTTGGCGGTGATGGTCTCGCGGGAGGCGATCTGCGGGGCGCCGGCGTTGGCCTGCACGTTGAACTCGCGATACAGCCGGTCACGGATGATTTCCAGGTGCAGCTCGCCCATGCCGGCGATGATGAGCTGGCCGGTTTCCTGGTTGGTAAAGACGCGGAAAGTGGGATCTTCCTCGGCCAGCCGCTGCAGGCCCTCGGTGAGCTTGTCACGGTCGCCCTTGGTCTTCGGCTCAATGGCCATGCTGATGACCGGCTCGGGGAAGGTGGGCGGCTCCAGCAGCACGCTGAAATCCTCGTCGCAGAGAGTGTCGCCGGTGGTGATATTGCGCAGGCCCACCAGGGCGGCGATGTCGCCCGAAAAGACCTGGTCCACATCCAGGCGTTTGTCGGCCTGGATCATCATGAGGCGGTTGACGCGCTCGCGCTTGCGGGTGCGGGGATTGTAAATGATGTCGCCCTTCTTGAGGGTGCCGCTATAGACGCGGAAGAAGACCAGCTTGCCGGCGTAGGCATCGGTCCAGAGCTTGAACGCCAGGGCGCAGAACTTGGCATTGTCATCGGCCGGCACGAGGACGGGGCTGTGGTCATCGGGGTCTTCGCCCTGGGCGGGCGGGACATCCAGCGGACTGGGCAGATAGTCCACGATGGCGTCAATCAAAGGCTGCACGCCCCGCTTGCGGAAGGCGCTGCCGCAGAGCACCGGCACCAGTTCCAGATTGCAGGTGAGGCGACGGATGGCAGCCTTGAGGGTCAGGGGGTCCACGGGTTTTTCCTCAATGACCAGCTCGGCGATGGCATCGTCCTTGTTGGAGACGGCGTCCACCAGCTCGGCCAGGGCGGCGGCGGCGCGCTCCCGGAGGTCGGCCGGGATGTCGGTGACGGAAAACTTGACGCCCAGTTCATCCTCGGGATCGTAGATGATGGCCTTTTGATTGATGACATCAATCACCCCCTGGAAGTGGTCCTCTTTGCCGATGGGCAGCATCACCGGATAGGCATAGGCGCCCAGCTTGCGGCGGAGGTCATTGAGGGCGTTCTCGAAATTGGCGCCGGTGCGGTCCATTTTGTTGATGAACGCGATCCGGGGCACGCGGTATTTGCTGGCCTGGCGCCAGACGGTCTCGGACTGGGGCTGCACGCCGGCCACGCCACAGAACACGGCCACCGCGCCGTCGAGCACCCGCATGGAGCGCTCCACCTCGGCGGTGAAGTCCACGTGGCCGGGGGTGTCAATGATGTTGATGCGGAAATTCTCGTTGGTGAAGAGCTTGGCGCAGCCGTCGTCCTTGGGTTTCCAATAACAGGTGGTGGCGGCGGAGGTGATGGTGATGCCGCGCTCGCGCTCCTGCTCCATCCAGTCGGTCACCGTGTTGCCATCGTCCACATCGCCCATGCGGTGGATGAGGCCCGTGTAATAAAGAATGCGCTCGGTGGTGGTGGTCTTGCCGGCGTCAATGTGCGCGGCAATACCAATGTTGCGCGTCCGGGCCAGCGGATAGGGCCGGTTCGGCGCATCGAGCACTTTCTTTTCCGTCGCAGTTTCCATGCAAATTTTTCCGTGTCAGACAATAAAAACGCCCCGGTTTGCAGCGCAGCCGACGGGGCGTCCCAAGACCACCACTACCAGCGGAAGTGGGCAAAGGCCTTGTTGGCCTGGGCCATCCGATGGACTTCGTCGCGTTTGCGTATGGCGTTGCCCTGCCCCTGGTAGGCGTCCATGATTTCGGCCGCCAGGGCTTCGCGCATGGCGATGCCCTTGCGGGCGTCGGCAAAATCCACCATCCAGCGCATGGCCAGGGAGATCTGGCGGTCAGGCGGCACTTCCAGGGGGACCTGGTAGGTGGCGCCGCCCACGCGGCGGGCCTTGGTTTCAATGCGCGGCTTGGCATTGTCCACCGCGCGCTGGAGGACTTCCAGCGGGTTGGCCTGGGGGTTTTTGGCCACGATCTGGTCAAAGGCCCCATAGACGATCCGCTGGGCCGTGCTTTTCTTGCCCCACTTCATCACCGTGTTGATCAGGCGGGTGACCAGCACGCTGTGATACTTCGGGTCTTCGGCCATGGGCCGGCGGACAGCTTGACGACGTCGAGACATAATACCAAAGCGTTACGATTTCGCCGGGGCGGCCTTGGGCCGTTTGACCCCGTATTTGGAGCGGCTGACGCGGCGCTTTTCCACCCCCGCGGCGTCCAGGGTGCCGCGGACGATGTGGTAGCGCACGCCGGGCAGGTCCTTTACACGCCCCCCGCGCACCAGCACGATGGAGTGTTCCTGCAGGTTGTGCCCTTCGTCGGGAATGTAGGCAATGACCTCATACCCGTTGGTGAGGCGCACCTTGGCCACCTTGCGCATGGCCGAGTTCGGCTTCTTCGGCGTGCGCGTCATGACCTGAATGCAGACGCCGCGCCGGAAGGGCGACCCTTCGAGGGCCGGCGCCTTCGACTTGGTGGCGACCTTGCGGCGCCCAAAACGGACGAGCTGATTTATCGTCGGCATTATTGTAAGTTCCGTGTTGTGCTTCTTTCAGCGCCTTTCCCCGGGAGAGGAAAGGAGCGCGGATATTAGCAAAGAGTTTTCAGGTTGCAACAAGTATTTGAAAAAAATTTTTCTCTTGACAGCTCAGGCGTTTTCTTCCGCCGCCTCGGCGGCGCCCTCCTCCGCCGGCGGCGGCTCGGCGGCGGTGCCGGCCGGGACGGTTTCCGGCGCGGGCTCCTCCGGTTCGACCAGCGGCTTGAGCTGCACGTTGCGGTGCGCCGGGTAGCCCGTGCCCGCGGGGATGATATGCCCCATGATCACGTTTTCCTTGAAGCCGCGCAGGTAGTCAACCCGCGAGGTGGTGGCGGCCTCGGTGAGCACGCGCGTGGTGTCCTGGAAGGAGGCCGCGCTGAGGAAGCTCTCCGTTTCGAGCGAGGCCTTGGTGATGCCCAGCAGCACGGGCTGGCACTCGGCAGGTTTGCCGCCGAGTTTTTCCACGCGCTGGTTTTCCTCCTCGAACTCGAGCTTGTCCACCTGCTCGCCCCACAGGAAACGGGTGTCGCCCGGCTCGGTGATGCGCACCTTGCGGAGCATCTGGCGCACGATGATTTCGATGTGCTTGTCGTTGATGGTGACGCCCTGCAGGCGGTACACCTCCTGCACCTCGTTGACCAGGTGCTCCTGCAACTGCTGCGAGCCGCAGATTTCCAGAATTTCGTGCGGATCAATCGGGCCCTCGGTCAACTGCTGGCCGCGCTTGACCACGTCGCCCTTGAAGACGATGACGTGCTTGCCAATGGGAATCAGGTGCTCCTCCTCCTGGCCGGTTTGCGGATCCTTGATGATGATGCAGCGCTTGCCGCGCACCGTGGGGCCAAAGTCCACCACGCCGTCAATCTTGGAGATCTCCGCGGCATCCTTCGGCCGGCGCGCCTCAAACAGCTCGGCCACGCGCGGCAGACCGCCGGTGATGTCCTTGGTCTTGCTGACCTTGCGCGGGGTCTTGGCCAGCAGCGCGCCCGCCTCGATGACATCGTCCTCGTCCACCACGATGTGGGCGCCGGAGGGGATCGGGTAGCTGGCGATCATCTCGTTGGTTTCCTCATCGAGGATGATGACCTGCGGATGGAGGTCCTCCTTGTGGTCAATGACCACCTTGGCCTGCTGGCCGGTGGCTTCGTCCTCCTCCTGCTTCATCGTCACGCCTTCGATGATGTCGTGGAAGCGGATGCGGCCGCTCTTTTCCGAGATGATGGGCACGTTGTACGGGTCCCATTGCACGAAGGCCTCGCCCTTCTTGACGCGGCCGCCGTCCGGGATGGAGATGACCGAGCCGATGACGAGCGTGTGGCTTTCCAGCTCGCGCCCGGTTTCGTCCACCACCAGGATGCTGCCGTTTTTGTTGAGGACGATGTGGTTGCCGTCCTGGAGCGGCACGCAGCGGAGGTCCTGGTACTTGATGACGCCGTCGTGCTTGGCCTTGATCTGCGGCTGTTTGAAGACCTGCGAGGCGGTGCCGCCGATGTGGAAGGTGCGCATGGTCAACTGCGTGCCCGGCTCGCCGATGGACTGGGCGGCAATGATGCCCACCGCCTCGCCCAGCTTGACCATCTGACCGGTGGCCAGGTTGCGCCCGTAGCAACGGATGCACACGCCGTGCTTGCTTTCGCAGGTGAGCACCGAGCGAATCTTCACCCGCTCGATGTTGGCGTTCTCGATGGCGCGCGCCTTTTCCTCGTCAATTTCCTCGTTGGCATGGACGATGACGCGCTTGGGATCCAGCGGATCGTAGATGTCGTCGCAGGCGCAGCGGCCCACCAGGCGGTCGCGCAGCTTGACGATTTCATCCTCGCCCTCAAGGATGGCCTGCACCCAGATGCCGTTGACCGTGCCGCAGTCCTCCTCGCGCACGATGACGTCCTGCGCCACGTCCACCAGCTTGCGCGTCATGTAGCCGGAGTCGGCGGTCTTGAGCGCCGTGTCGGCCAGCCCCTTGCGGGCGCCGTGGGTGGAGATGAAGTACTCCAGCACGGTCAGCCCCTCGCGGAAGTTGGAGAGAATCGGCTTCTCAATGATGTCGCCGCTGGGCTTGGCCATGAGGCCGCGCAGGCCCGCCAACTGGCGCACCTGCTGCTTGTTGCCGCGGGCGCCGGAGTTGACCATGAGGAAGATGGGGTTGTACTCGTTCTTGTTCCGGTTGCGCTCCAGGGTCTGGAGCATGACGGTGGAGATCTGGTCGGTGCAATGCGTCCAGATGTCTACGATCTTGTTGTAGCGCTCGCCGTCGGTGATGACGCCCTTGCGGTACTGCTTTTCCACCTCGGCAATCTGCTTCTGCGCCTCGCGAATCTGCTTCTCCTTCTCCTCGGGGATGATCATGTCCTCGATGCCGATGGACACGCCGGCGCGGGTGGCCTCGCGGAAGCCCAGCTCCTTCAGCCGGTCGAGCGTGGCGATGGTCTCCTCGTGGCCGCAGTGCTTGTAGCAGTTCCAGATCAGGTCCCCCAGCTCGTTCTTGCCAGCCACCTTGTTGAAGAAGCCGAGTTTGTCCGGCCAGACCTCGCTGAAGATGACGCGGCCCACGGTGGTTTCAATGATGCGGCTCTTCGGATCCCCGTACACGGTCTGGCGGCCGTAGTCGGGGTTGGCCAGGCGCACGCGGCTGTGGGTCTTGAGCTCGCCTTCGCGATAAGCAAAGATGACTTCCTCCTTGGAGCCAAACAGCATCAGCCGCTTGTTGGGGTCCTTGGGTTGCCGCGGCTCGGCGGTGAGATAGAAGCAGCCCAGCGTGATGTCCTGCGTGGGCGTCATGATGGGCCGGCCGCTGGAGGGGCTGAAGATGTTGTTGGGGGCCATCATCAGCAGGCGCGCCTCCATTTGCGCCTCAATGGAGAGCGGCACGTGCACGGCCATCTGGTCGCCGTCGAAGTCCGCGTTGTAGGCGGTGCAGACCAGCGGATGAATGCGGATGGCCTCGCCCTCGATGAGCATGGGCTCGAAGGCCTGAATGGAGAGGCGGTGCAGCGTGGGGGCGCGGTTGAGGAGCACGGGATGCCCCTTGGTGACTTCCTCGAGAATGTCCCACACCTCGGTGGCCTGGCGCTCGATCATTTTCTTGGCCGAGCGCACCGTGTGCACATGGCCCAGTTCCTTGAGCCGGCGGATGATGAACGGCTCGAACAGAACCAGCGCCATCTTCTTGGGCAGGCCGCACTGGTGCAGTTTGAGTTCGGGGCCGATGACGATGACCGAGCGTCCGCTGTAGTCCACGCGCTTGCCCAGCAGGTTCTGGCGGAAGCGCCCGCTCTTGCCCTTGAGCATGTCGCTGAGCGACTTGAGCGGGCGGTTGCCGGCGCCGGTGACGGCGCGGCCGTGGCGGCCGTTGTCAAACAACGCATCCACCGCCTCCTGCAACATGCGTTTTTCGTTGCGGATAATGACCTCAGGGGTCTTGAGCTGGAGCAGGTTTTTGAGGCGGTTGTTGCGGTTGATGACGCGCCGGTACAAATCATTCAGATCGGAAGTGGCAAACCGGCCGCCTTCGAGCGGCACCAGCGGGCGCAGGTCCGGCGGGATGACCGGCAGCACCGTGAGGATCATCCATTCCGGTTTGACGCGGTTTTCCACAAACGCGCCCAGCAGACGGATGCGCTTGGCCAGTTTTTTGCGGATTTGCTTGCTCTTGGTCTCCTGCATCTGCTGCTGCAGCTTTTCAATCTGGCGCGGCAGGTTGACGTTGGCCAGGGCCTCGCGCACGGCCTCGGCGCCCATCTTGGCCACAAAGGCATCCGGCCCGTAGGTTTCGCGGGCTTCACGGTACTCATGCTCGCTGAGCAACTGGTGCAGTTGCAGCGGGGTCTGGCCCGGGTCAATGACCATGTAATCCTCGTAATAAATCACGCGCTCGAGGTCGCGGGCGGTCATGTCCAGCACCAGGCCGATGCGGGAGGGCATGCACTTGAAAAACCAGATGTGCGACACCGGCACCGCCAGCTCGATGTGCCCCATGCGCTCGCGGCGGACCCGGGCCAGCGTGACCTCCACGCCGCAGCGGTCGCACACCACGCCGCGGTGTTTGATGCGTTTGTACTTGCCGCAGGAGCATTCCCAGTCCTTGACGGGGCCGAAAATGCGCTCGCAAAACAGGCCGCCGCGCTCCGGCTTGAAGGTGCGGTAATTGATGGTTTCCGGGTTCTTGACCTCCCCTTTGGACCAGGAACGGATGGCCTCGGGCGAGGCAATCGAGATGGCGACGTAATCCACCTGATTGACCTTGTCCAGTCCGAGCAGCTCGCGTGCGGTTTCTTTCGTATTCATAGTGGCTGTGGCAAAGGGCGGGCGGGGTGGCCCCCGCCCGCAGGGTCTGCGCTTAAAGGTTTATAAGTTGGCCAGGGCGCTGGCCGGGGTGGCCGGTTGATGTTCAATGGGGTTGGTGTAGCCCACCTTCACATCCAATCCCAGCGACTGCATTTCCTTGACCAGCACGTTGAACGATTCGGGGATGCCGGCCTCCAGACAGTTGTCCCCCTTGACAATGCTCTCGTAGATGCGCGTGCGGCCCTGCACATCGTCGGACTTGACGGTGAGCAGCTCCTGCAGCGTGTAGGCGGCGCCATAGGCCTCCATGGCCCAGACTTCCATTTCGCCGAAGCGCTGGCCGCCATATTGCGCCTTGCCGCCCAGGGGCTGCTGGGTGACCAGCGAATAGGGCCCCACGGCGCGGGCGTGAATCTTGTCGGCCACCAGGTGGCCCAGCTTCATCATGTAGATGTAGCCCACCACCACCTCCTGATCAAAGGGCTCGCCGGTGCGGCCGTCAAACACCCGGGCCTTGCCGTTGGGCAACAGCCCCTGCTCCCGGCCCACGGGCGTCTGGGAGGCCTGCTTGATGAACTCCCAGATGTCCTTTTCCTTGATGCCGTCAAACACAGGGGTGGCAAACTTCAGGCCCAGCAACCGGGCGGCGTAGCCAAGGTGGGTTTCGAGCACCTGGCCCACGTTCATGCGCGAGGGCACGCCCAGCGGGTTGAGCACGATGTCCACCGGCGTCCCGTCGGCCAGGAAGGGCATGTCCTCCTCCGGCACGATTTTGGCCACCACACCCTTGTTGCCGTGGCGGCCGGCCATCTTGTCGCCCACGGACAGTTTCCGCTTGGAGGCGATGTACACCTTGACCATCTTGATGATGCCGGCGTCAATTTCATCGCCCGCCTCCACGCGCTCCATTTCCTGGTCGTACTGCGCCTGGAGGTCGTCGAACTTCTTTTTGAAGCTGCCGATGATCTCGTTGATCTTGTTGCGGATTGGCGACGGATCAATCTCGATCCGGTCATACACCTGCGCCAGCTTGCGCAGCAGCGTCTTGGTGATCTTGCGATTGGCCGGGATGATGATCTCCCCGGTCTCGCTGTTGACCACGTCCAGCGGGATTTTTTCGCCCAGCAGGATGTTGCTCAGGGCTTCGGTGAGCTGGTCGCGCAGCTCCTCCGTCTTGGTGCGGTACTCCTCCTGCACCTGTTTGGCCGCGCGGCGGCTCTCGCCGGCCTCGCTGCGCGGCTCCTTTTCGCCCTCCTTCTCCTTCTTGGCGGAGACCTTGACATCCATGACGATGCCATAGGTGCCGGAAGGGACCTTGAGGGAGGTGTCCTTCACGTCGGCGGCTTTCTCGCCGAAAATCGCCCGCAGCAGGCGCTCTTCCGGCGCCAGCTCCGTCTCGCTCTTGGGCGTGATCTTGCCCACCAGGATGTCGCCCGGCTTGACTTCCGCCCCCACGCGGATCACGCCATCCGGCCCCAGATTCTTGAGGGCCTCTTCGCCCAGGTTGGGGATGTCGCGGGTGATTTCCTCCGGCCCCAGCTTGGTGTCGCGGGCGCTGACCTCGAACTCGTCAATGTGGATGGAGGTGAAGATGTCCTCCTTGACGATGCGCTCGCTGATGAGGATGGCGTCCTCGAAGTTGTAGCCGTTCCACGGCATGAAGGCCACGAGCACATTGCGCCCCAGGGCCAGCTCGCCCTGGGCGGTGCAGGGGCCGTCGGCGATGACCTGGCCCTTCTTCACGGTGTCGCCCTTGCTGACCAGGGCCTTTTGATTAATGCAGGTGGCAGCGTTGGAACGCATGAATTTGCGCAAGTTGTACACGTAAATGCCATTTTCGGGATCGTGCTTAATCTTGCGCTTGCCTTCGGGCAGCTTGCCATCGCGGGTGATGATGATCTGGTTGCCCGTCACGCTGGCCACCTTGCCGTTTTCGTCGGCCACCATCACTGCGCAGGAATCCCGCGCCACGCGCTCCTCCAAGCCGGTGGCCACCAGCGGCGGCTCGGTCACCAGCAGCGGCACCGCCTGCCGTTGCATGTTGGAGCCCATCAGCGCGCGGTTGGCGTCGTCGTGCTCGAGGAACGGAATCAAACTGGCCGCCACAGACACGAGCTGCTTGGGCGACACGTCCATGTAGTTGACCTTCGCCGGCTCCACGTCCACGAAATCCCCCTTGCGCCGGCAGGTCACCGTCGGCGTGGTGAAGTGGCCTTTGTCGTCAATCGGCGCGTTGGCCTGGGCCACGATGTAGTTTTCCTCGCGATCGGCGGTGAGATATTCAATCTCATCGGTGACGCGACCCTTTTCCACCTTGCGGTACGGGGTCTCCAGGAAACCAAATTCGTTGACGCGCGCAAAGGTGGCCAGCGAGGCGATCAAGCCGATGTTGGGGCCTTCCGGCGTTTCCACCGGGCAGATGCGCCCGTAATGGCTGGGGTGCACGTCGCGCACCTCGAAGCCCGCGCGGTCCCGGGACAAACCGCCCGGCCCCAGGGCCGAGAGGCGGCGTTTGTGGGTCAATTCCGCCAGCGGATTGATTTGATCCATGAACTGGCTGAGCTGGCTGCGGCCGAAGAAATCCCGGATCACCGCCGAAAGCGCCTTGGGATTGATGAGCTTCTGCGGCGTCATGGCCTCCAGTGACTGGTCGAAGAGGGTCATGCGTTCTTTGACCAGGCGCTCGGTGCGGGCCAGACCCACGCGGCATTGATTGGCCAGCAGCTCACCCACTGTGCGCACGCGCCGGCTGCCCAGGTGGTCAATATCGTCCAGCGTGCCCTCGCCCTTCTTCAGGCGGAGGAGGTACTTGGTGGCCTCCACCAGGTCTGTTTTGCTGAGGATGCGGGTGTCGTTCTTGGGCAGATTGAGCTTCTGATTGATCTTGTAACGGCCCACCCGGCCCAGGTCATACCGCTTGGGATCAAAGAACAGCCGCTTGATGAGGGCGCGGGCATTGGCGGCGGTGGGCGGATCGCCCGGCCGCAGCCGCCGGTAAATATCCTTCAGGGCTTCGTCCTCATTCTTGGTGGGGTCTTTCTTGATGCACTTGATGATGATGCCGTCGTCCACCGAGGTGTCCACCACGCGCAGGGTTTTGAGGCCCAGCTCGGCGATCTGCTTGACCACGGCGCGGGAGAGCGGCTCGAAGGCGCGGGCGACCACCAGGCCCTTGTCTTCATCCACCACGTCCTCAATGAGCACCTTGTTGGGGAGGTCATCCCGCTTTTCGGCCTCTTTGATCGGCAGTTCTTCAATGGTGTAAAAAAGTTTCAGCAGCTCCGCGTCGCTGCCACGGGTGGCTTCATTTTTGCCTTTTTCGCTTTCATCCAGGAACGCCAGCGCCCGGAAGAAGGTGGTGGTCAGGAATTTGCGGCGCCGTTTCTTGCGATCCAAGTACACGTAAAGCAAATCGCTGGTGTCAAACTGGGCCTCGTACCAGGAGCCCCGATCCGGGATGATGCGGAAGGAATGGAGGGTTTTGCCGTTGGGATGCTGGGTGGCCTCGAAGGCGATGCCGGGGGAGCGGTGCAACTGGCTGACGATCACGCGCTCGGCGCCGTTGATGACGAAGCTGCCCTGGGGGGTCATGAGAGGCAGCTCGCCCATGAAAACCTCCTCTTCGCGGGCCACCTTGCCGTTTTCTTCGAGGCGGAAGGTGACATGCAGCGGGGCGCCGTAGGTCTGGCCTTCGCGCAGGCACTCCAGCCAGGTCATTTTCGGCTCGCCAATCTTGTAGGAGGCAAAGTCCAGCTTGAATTTGCCATCGTAGCTCTCCACCGGAAAGACCTCGCGAAAGACCGCTTGCAAACCCACATCTTTGCGCCGGTTGGGCGGCACATCGGCCTGCAGGAATTCCTTGTAGGAGGTGGTCTGCAGTTCAATCAGGTTCGGCGGGGCGATCACTTCCTTGATCTTGCCGAAGTTTTTCCGTTCGATGGCTCGCGTTGACATGAGTCTTGCTAGGTTGCGCCGGGGGGCTGGGGGCCAGCCACCCGGCCAGTTTCGGGCTTAGACAGCACAAGGCGAGTCCCCCCGCTGCCGGGGGTGCTCGCCGCAACATGGATAAATCCGACCGATACTCTGCTTTCTTGCTTGGCCAGTCCGTCTGCCGGCTGTTACCTGGCCGGACCGCCAAAGGGGCGGCGCCACCCGGCGCCACCCCTTCGGCCGATGATTACTTGAGTTCCACGGATGCGCCGGCCTCTTCGAGCTTCTTCTTGGCCGCTTCGGCATCCGCCTTGTTGGCGCCTTCGAGCACCGGCTTGGGCGCGCCTTCCACCAGCGCCTTGGCTTCCGCCAGACCCAGACCGGCCTTGATTTCCCGCACCGCCTTGATGACGGGGATCTTCTTGTCCGCCGGCACCTTGGCCAGGATCACGTCAAAGGTGTCCTTGACCTCGGCAGGCGCGGCTGCCGCCCCGCCTCCCGCCGGCGCGCCACCGGCCGCCGCCACCGCCACCGGCGCGGCTGCCGTAACGCCCCACTTGGCTTCCAGTTCTTTGACCAGCTCCGCGATTTCCAAAACCGTCGCGTTGCTCAGTTCTTCCACGATTTTTGCTTTGTCCAGTGCCATAGGTCCTTTCTGTTTCGCCGCCCGGCGCGGCCGCGCCGGAATTCAGCCCGCTGCCCGCGGGCCGGCGAGTTACATGTTAAGTTTTTGTCTGTTTCCGCCCTCCGTTGGCCGCGCAGGGCGGAAAGGGTGATGAAGTCCGCTCAGGACTTGCATGGTCAGGCCGCGGCCGGGGCGGCGCCTTTTTCGGCTTTGGCCTGCAACACGCGGGCCAGTTGCGAGGCCGGCGTGTTGAGCAGCGCCACCAGCCGGCTGGCCGGCGTCTGCAGCAACCCCAGCAGTTTGGCCTGCAACACTTCCCGCGACGGCAGGTCCGCCAGCGCCAATACCATGGACGCATCCAGCCGCTGATTGTTCAAATATCCAAACCGGATTTTGGGCTTGTCCTGCTCGGCCGCGGCAAAGGCCTTCAACGCCTTGGCAGCCAAGGTCACGTCTTTCCGGCCTGTCACCACCGCCACCGGCCCCTCCAGCGGTCCGGTCAGCTCCACGCCGGCCTGCCGGGCGGCATGGCGAAAGATGGTGTTTTTCACCACGTGCAGCTCGGCTCCGGCCTCGGCCAGTTGGCGGCGCAGGGCGGTGAGCTGGGCCACTTTGAGGCCCGTGTAGTCCACGGCCAGGAAGAACGGCGAAGCGTTCAACCGGGCCAGATATTCCTGAGTCAAAAATTGTTTTTCCGCGCGCATGTTGATTTCCTCCGCAGCAGGCTGCTGTTAGGCGGTTGTGGCAAACTCCTTCAGGTCCACCGGCACCGGCGGACTCATGGTGGTGGAGAGGGTGCAGCTCAAAACATAACGCCCTTTGACGCTGGCCGGCCGCGCCTTGAAAATGGCTTCGATCACCGTCCGGGCGTTTTCCTCGATCTGTTCCGGGGGGAAGTTGATTTTGCCCACCGGCACATGCACGTTGCCGCCCTTGTCCACCTTGTATTCCACCCGGCCCGCCTTGAACTCCTTGACCGCCTTGGCGGTGTCATCGGTCACCGTGCCGGTTTTCGGGTTGGGCATCAACCCCCGGGGACCGAGGATTTTGCCCAGCTTGCGGACCTCGGTCATGGCCTCGGGCGTGGCGATGGCCACATCAAACTCGGCCCAGCCTTCCTGGCACTTCTTAATCATGTCGTCGAAGCCCACGTATTCCGCCCCGGCGGCCTTGGCGGCCTCGGCGGCCGCGCCCGGCTTGGCAAAGACGAGCACGCGCACCACCTTGCCGGTGCCGTGGGGCAGCGGCACGGTGCCGCGAATCATCTGATCGCTCTGTTTGGGATCCACGCCGAGGTGAAACGCCAGGTCCACCGTTTCAGTGAACTTGGCCCGGGGCATCTTGGCCAGCAGGGCCACCGCCGCCTTCAGGGGCTGCGGCTTGCGGTCGCCCAGCAGGCTGACCGCCTTTTTGTATCGTTTGCTGCGTTTGACTGCCATGGTTCAGGGTGCGGTGCCAGCGAGGGGGTGACCCTCTCCCGCGTTGGTTGGGAGGTGTTAGTCCACGATTTCAATGCCCATGTTGCGGGCCGTTCCCGCAATCATGCGGAACGCCGCCTCCTCCGAGTTGGCGTTCAAATCCTTCTGCTTGAGCTTCACAATTTCCATCACCTGCTTGCGCGTGACCTTGCCCACCTTTTCCTTGTTGGGCACCTTGGAGCCGCTGGCGATGCCGGCCGCCTTCTTGAGCAACACCGAGGCCGGCGGCGATTTGGTGATGAAAGTGAACGACTTGTCCTGGTACACCGTGATGACCACCGGGATGGTCATGCCGGCCTGGCTCTGGGTCTTGGCGTTGAACTCCTTGCAAAAGGCCATGATGTTCACGCCATGCTGACCGAGGGCAGGCCCCACCGGCGGCGCCGGATTGGCCTGGCCGGCGGTGATTTGCAATTTGATCTGACCGACAACTTTCTTTGCCATAAAACGTGCTTGTGCTTGACCAGGCGGCCACGCGTTCAGGTTTTCTCGACCTGCCAGTATTCAAGTTCCACCGGCGTGTTGCGCCCGAAAATGTTCACCGTCACCTTGAGCTTGCCGCGCTCGGGTTCGATTTCCTCAATCACCCCGCTGAAATTCAGGAACGGCCCATCATTGATCTTGACCGTCTCGCCCACCTCAAAGTTGACCTTGGGTTTCTCGACGTCTTCCGACTCGCTAATCTGCGCCTTGATGCTCTCAATTTCCTCGTCCGGCGTGGGGGCCGGCCGGTCCCCGCCCACAAAGCCAATGATCCCCTGCGTTTCGCGCACAAAATACCAGGGCCGGTCAATCAGCCGGTTGTTTTCATCCAGCAATTTCATGCGCAGAAAGACATAGCCGGGATAGAGCTTGCGGGTGCTGACGGTTTTTTTGCCGCCGCGCACGTCCACAATCTTCTCCATCGGCACCAGGACCTCCTCGATATAATCCTGCATCTCCTCGGCCTTGATGCGTTTTTCCAGGCTGTCCTTGACCTTGAGTTCCTGGCCGGCAAGGGTGTGGACAACAAACCACTGGCTTTTGGGTTGCGGCATAGACTCAAAGGCGGAGGCTAGACGGAGGTCACCACGTTGATGATCAGGGTTAACACCAGGTCCACGGCAATGGTAAACACGCTCAACAAGGCCACCGAGACGATCACCACCACCGTGCTGCCCTTCAATTCCTCCCGCCCGGGCCAGGTGCACTTGCGCAGCTCTTCCCGGGTCTCCTGGATATACCGATTCAGGCGCAGGAAATGCCCCTTCCGCCAGAGGTAAAACACCACGGCGGCCAGCACTGCCAGCCCCAGAATCTTCAAAATTTCACCCGTATCCATAATTGTGCTCTGACTTGGCGGAGAGGGAGGGATTCGAACCCCCGTCCCGCGACGCGGGAAGCGGTTTTCAAGACCGCCGCATTAGACCACTCTGCCACCTCTCCGGCAAAAAAACTGGCAGGGCGTGAGGGACTCGAACCCCCAACAGGCGGTTTTGGAGACCGCTACTCTACCAATTGAGCTAACGCCCTGTTGCCGCAGAGATTGTTGCTCACTGTCTCTCCGGTCGCTTGCCGGTGGTTCGCGCCGGGGCGCCCCGCTGCGGCGGGGCGCCTCCGCCGCCAAAACCTCAGGTTAGTCCAAGATCTCCGTGATACGGCCGGCCCCGATGGTGCGGCCGCCTTCGCGGATGGCAAAACGTTGCAGCTTCTCCATGGCCACCGGCGCAATCACCTTGATCTCCATGGAGACGTTGTCGCCCGGCATCACCATTTCCACGCCCTGCGGCAGCGTGACCGTGCCGGTCACGTCCGTGGTGCGGAAATAGAACTGCGGACGGTAATTGGTGAAGAACGGCGTGTGCCGGCCACCCTCTTCCTTGGACAGCACGTACACCTCGGCCTTGAAGTGGGTGTGCGGCGTGATCGAGCCGGGCTTGGCCAGCACCATGCCGCGCTCCACTTCGTCCTTCTTGATGCCGCGCAACAGCACGCCCACGTTGTCGCCCGCCTGGGCGCTGTCCAGCAGCTTGCGGAACATTTCAATGTCTGTGGCCACCGTCTTGCGGGTCTCCCGCAGACCGACGATTTCCACTTCCTCCATGCGCTTGAGCACGCCGCGCTCGACACGGCCGGTTACCACCGTGCCACGGCCTTCAATGTTGAACACGTCCTCAATGCACATCAAGAACGGCTTGTCCACCTCGCGGGTGGGCAGCGGGATGTACTTGTCAATGGCCTCCAGCAGGTCTTCCACCGCCTTGATGCCCTCGGGCTTCAAGTCCATCGCCGCGCGGGAGCTGCCGCGGATGACGGGGGCGTTGGCGCCGTCAAAACCGTATTTGGTCAGCAGGTCGCGCACCTCCATCTCCACCAGGTCCAGCAAATCCTTGTCGTCCACCAGGTCAATCTTGTTCAGGAAGACCACAATGGCCGGCACGCCCACCTGCCGGGCGAGCAGAATGTGCTCGCGGGTCTGGGGCATCGGGCCTTCGGCGGCGTCCACCACCAGGATGGCGCCGTCCATTTGGGCCGCGCCGGTGATCATGTTTTTAATGAAGTCGGCATGCCCCGGGCAGTCAATGTGGGCGTAATGCCGGGTGTTGCTTTCGTATTCGACGTGGGACACCGCGATGGTCACGGTCTTGGTTTCGTCACGCACTGTGCCGCCCTTGGTGATGTCGGCATAGCTGATCGGCTTGGCCAGGCCCTTCTGGGACTGCACATGCACGATTGCAGCGGTCAGCGTGGACTTCCCATGGTCAATGTGCCCAATCGTCCCCACGTTGACGTGTGGTTTCGTACGTTGAAATTGCTCTTTTGCCATCGCAGTTCCTACGGTTGATGTTTACGTTTTTCCACTCATGCCGGCGCCTCACGCCGGCGCAGATTTTGACATGGAGCCCATGATCAGGATTGAACTGATGACCTCGTCCTTACCAAGGACGCGCTCTGCCAACTGAGCTACATGGGCGTTCCATGCGTCACTTTCCTGTCATTGTAAAAGACAAAACTACCATTAGACCCTGTGTTCCTTCCCGAAAATCGCACAGGGACTAACGTAGTCGTCCTGTTTCAAGGCCCAATGACGGGGGCGAATCTACGCCTGCACCGGGAGCTTGTCAAAGGTTTTTTTTCAAGATTTTTCTGCGCCGCCGCCCGGCAACGCCGCAGGCCCTTCCAGCCGCCGGATCAGACGGTTGCCCGCCCAAATCATGAGCGCCGCCATCACCAGCCCCGCCGGCACATCCACTGCATAATGATACCGGCAATAAACCGTGCTCAAACACAATAAAAATACCACCACCGCATGCACCCACCGGATGGCCCGCAAATACCGGAAGGAAAAATACAACGTGGTCACCGCCACCGCCACATGACTGCTGGGAAAGGCGGCCCCGGGGGTCTCAAAATGATGGTAGATAATGGCCATGATCTGGTAAAAAAGCCCCTTTTGCACCGCCGCGGGAAACTCCGGCACCTGCGCCGGCATCACTGCGGCCGGCAGGTCAAAATTGCCAAAATCCCGGTAAAAAATGCGCGGGCCAACGACGGGCAGGAAGATGTACACCAGAAAACAGGCATAAAACACCACCGAGACCAGCGAAATGTAGTGGAAGAACTGCCGCCGGTCCTGCCGGTACAACGCCAGCCCGCAGCCGGTAATCATGAGGTAGTAGGAAAAGTAGGCTACGTAAAACACCTCGCTTACCCACAGATACGGCAACCGGTCCATGAACAACAAACTGGGCTGCCCCCCGAAAATTTGCTCCTCCAACCGGATAAACCACGGGTCCAGCATGCCCCGGGCAAACATCTGATTTAGATGGCCGGTTTCATTGTAAATTGGCACGTACAGGAGGATGGGGTAAAAATGGCGGACAAACCGCAGCAAAGCGCCATGCCGGCCGGTGGCCTCCTGCACGATCATGCCATGGATCATTGCCACCAGCCCAAAATGGCCGAGCACCAGCCAGCGCCACTGGGGCACAGTTTCATTGTGAAACAACAACACCAGCAACCCTACCAGGGCCACGTAGCCCTGGGTCGCGTAATCAATGAAACGATAATGCCGCATGGGCCCCCTTATTGCAGCCAGCCCGCCTGCCGGTACCAGTCCAGGGTGGCGGGCACGCCCTGCTCCACCGGCGTGGGCGCGCTGAAGCCCGTGCATTCCTTCAGCCGGCTTACATCGCACACCCAGCCCGGTGCCGCCAGCTCACGGTATTTTTGCAAATTGACCACCTGCGGCCGGCGGGTGACTTGATTGATGATTTCCTGCGCCGCACACACCGGCCACAAGGCCGCCACAGGCAGCACCAGGGGCACCGGTTTGAGGCCCCAGTAGCGCGCCGCCACCTCCCCCACCTGCCGCACGTGGATTACTTCGGCATGGGCCACGTGAAACACCTTGCCCACCGCCCCCGGGTGAGTCAGGCAATGCACGATGGCCGCCGCCAAATCCGGCGCGTACACCAGGCTCAACTGCTGCCGCCCTCCGCCAAAACACGGCAGCAGCCCCCGCCGCACCGCCTTGAACAGCTTGAAGAATTCGCTGTCGCGCGGCCCATACACCCCCGGCGGCCGCAGGATCACCGCCGGCACCCGGCATTGTTCCCGCACCACCTGTTCCGCAGCCAGTTTGCTCTGGCCGTAATCCGTCAGGGGACGCGGTGGATCGGTTTCGCGCGCGGGCCGGGCCGCGGTGGCCGGCCCGGTGACGGCCAGGCTGGAAACATGCACCAGCCGCTCGATGTGGCTGGCGTGGCGGTTGATGGCCGCCACCAGGTTCAAAGTCCCGGCGTGATTGACGCGAAAATACCCCTCCCGATCCAAGGCCTTGGTGGCTCCGGCGCAATGAATGACGTGTGTGACCCCCTCCAGGGCCGGCCCCAACGCCTCCAGCGCATCCAGCGCCCCCTCCTGCACTTCAACCTTGTCCCCATGCGGGGCAATCCACTGACGGGGACTCGTGGCCCGCAGCAGCAGCCGCACCGGGACGCCCGCCTGGACAAGGTGGTCCAGCACGTGGCTGCCCACCAGCCCGCTGGCGCCGGTCAACAGCACTTTCATGGCCCGCTAAATGATGCCCAGCTCACGCCCCACCTTGGCGAATTTGTCCAGCGCGAAGTCAATTTGGGCATCCGTATGCGTGGCCATCAGGCTCACCCGCAACAACTCCATGCCCGGCGGGATGCCCGGCGACACCACGGGATTCACAAACACCCCCTCCTGCTCCAGCCGCTTGCAAAATTGGAAGGTCTTGAGCAAATCCCGCACATACACCGGCAGGATGGGGGTTTGGGAGCCGCCCAAGTCAAAGCCCAGCGACAGGAGCCCTTGCTTCATGCGCTCGGTGTTGTGCCACAACCGGGCCATGCGCTCCGGCTCGCTCTGCATAATCTTGACCGCTGCCAGCACCGCCGCCGCATTGGCCGGACTCATGCTGGCGCTGAAAATGACCGTCTTGGAGTGGTGTTTCAGATAATCAATGGTCGCCGCATCCGATGCGATGAACCCTCCCAGGCTGGCCAGGGACTTGCTGAACGTGCCCATGATAAATTGCACCTGGTCCGTCAAACCGAAATGCGCCACCGTCCCCGCCCCGCCGGGGCCCAGCACCCCGATGCCGTGCGCATCGTCCACCATCACCGCCGCCCGATATTCCCGGGCCAGCCGGCAGACCTCGGGCAGGTTGATGATGTCCCCCTCCATGCTGAAAACGCCATCCACCACAATCAGCTTGCCGGCCTCCAAGGGTAGCTTTTGCAGGCGCGCCTCCAAAGCCTCCATGTCATTGTGCGCAAAGCGTGAATAATCGCCGAGGGCCAGGCGGCAGCCTTCCACCAGGCTGGCATGATTGCTTTTGTCGGCCAGGATGTACTCATCCTTGCCGGCCATGACGCTGATTACGCCCAAATTGACTTGAAAGCCGGTGCTGTAGAGGAGGACGGCCGGCTTGTTCACCAGCTTGGCCAAGGCTTCCTCCAACTCGAGGTGCAAATCCAGGGTGCCATTCAGAAAGCGCGAGCCGGCGCAGCCGCTGCCGTACTTGGCCACGGCCGCCATGGCGGCCTCCTTGATCTTGGGATGATTGGTCAGCCCCAGGTAGCTGTTGGAACCCAGCATCAACACCTTCCGGCCGTTCATGATCACCTCAGTGTCCTGCGCCGAGGAAATCATCCGGAAATAGGGGTACAGCCCTGCCGCGCGCACCTGCTCCGCGCTTTTGAACGCGCGCACCTTGTCAAACAGCGGCAAATCCGCCGTGCCCCCCGTGCCGCCGGACGGCGAACTGGCTCCCAAGCCCTGCTCAATTATGGGCGAATAAGTGTCCCGACTCATATTAGCCGGCCTTTTGTGTCGCAAGTTAAGGTTATTTATTCAATCAAAATTATTGGCTGTACCCCCTCCCCGCCCCCCCTCAGGGGGCGCAGATAGGAGCCTGAGCCTCCTGGTTCACCTCCTTTCCGCGCCTGCGCCGCCGGGAATAAGACAAGCGCAAGTGCCTGAACAAACGTTTAACTGCCCAAATGGCTATGTAAAGATGGTTACGATGTCCCGGCCCCATGGCGTGCGGCCGTGGCGGGCGTTGGGGCGCGCGCCACACCGGTTTGGAGAGCGCCTCTGGCTTGGCCCTCCGCCACGGCGGGGCTTGGGCGCGCGGCGGCATTGGCCCGCCGCAACAGGAGGGGCTTCAGCCACAGGTAAAGCCCGGAAAGCGTCAGAAAAAACAGCACCCCGGCCACACCGGTCATCACGGCCACCCCCACCGGCCCGCCGATTTTGCCGGTGTGCAAATCCAGCACGAACTTGCCCCAGTCGAAGCTCTTGATGGCTGTGCCATCGGGCGCACGGCGCGCTTTTTCATACGCGCCTTTGCTGAAGTGCGCGCCTGTGGCGGCAGAGATCCAGATTTCCGCCCCGCCCTGGCGCTTGATTTTATAAAGCCACTCGCCCTGCTCCAGCTTCAGCTCCACGCGCTCCAGGGGGGCGTCGCCCCACTGCTCCCGCGCCACGGCCAACGCCTGGGCCATCGAGACTGGCAACGTCTGCAAATGGCTCGCCTGGCGCGGTTCGCCTGCAGATTTGGCGGAGGAGGACGTTTTCTCCTTGTCCCCGGCGAGGGGCGCTGGTTCCAAACCCAGGGTCTGAAAAATGGGCTTTTTGTAATTCAGCACTATGCCGGTAAGGCTGACCACCACCAGAAACAAGGCCGCAATGACACCCGCCCAGCGGTGCCAGACGCGCGATTGAAGCAAGAGCCAGTTTTTGGGCTTTACCGTGGGAGTAGGGGAAGGATTCATACGTTTAGGAAATCGAGTTAATAATTGAGGCGCTTGATTCTCCACCATCCAACGTATCAGTCGTCCTTGGTTTCGCCCTTGGACTCTTTGTCCTGCTCCTTCGAGGCGATGGTAATCACGCGGCCGTCGCCCATGACCTTGTTGAAAACTTTGGCATGCCATTTGACCGGCCCCAGTTCGCCTTTGCTAATTTTCTCCTGCACCTTCCGGGGATCGTCCGAGTCCCACGGTTTGAACAAATCAAAGGCCATATCCATGGTGCCGCGGGCGGAGAAACGGTTTTTATAGAGGTCCTGCGGTTTCCGGCCGGTGTCCACCCCCTCCACCTGGTAGCTGGTGCCGCGCCGCTCAAAAACCGGCGTGGCATCGGTGGCGTCGCCGTGATCCGACGGGCACCGAAACACCCGCGAAGGCGGCCGGCCGTTGCTGCCCAGATACGGCGCCAGCAGGAGGTGAATGCCATTTTCCAGCGTCTGCAGTTCCTTGCCCTTGGCCACGTCCTCCGCCTTGAGGGAAGTCTTTTTGACCTCATATTTTACCGGCATGGAATCTTCGTTATCCTGGGCGTACATGGCCATGGCCAGATAGACCTGCCGCAGGTTGGAAACGCAGTTGGTACGCCGCGCCCGTTCGCGGGCGCTGCTCAACGCCGGCAAAAGCAGGCTGGCCAGCAGGGCGATGATCGCCATCACCACCAGCAACTCAATCAAGGTGAATCCCGCCTTCCACCATCCGGCGGGGCGGCCGACCGAGGTTTTCAGGTTGTTCCTCATGCCCTCCTTGATACGCCATGCCCCCGCCCGCGCGCTAACGGCCGCTTGCGTTTCTTTGTCGGCCCCTTGCGTTCTTGCGCCGCTCGCGACAAGCGCCGGGCGGGATGAGACGAGACGAAAAGATCCTCCTCAACTTAAACGGCTAAAATCAACCGGCTCAGGACCGGGGTTTCTGGGCGGGCGTCTGGAGCGGATACAACCCCGGGCAGCAACCAAACCGCTCGCGAAATGCCTGGCTGAAATGGCTCAAGCTGGAGTACCCCACCGAGAAGGCGGCCTCGGTGACATTGCCCCGGCCCTGCCGCAGCAATTCGGCGGCGCGATCCAGGCGCAAATCGCGCAGGTATTGAAAAATGCCGCACCCCATGGCCTGCGCAAAAATGCGGCTCAA
Source organism: Verrucomicrobiia bacterium (assembly GCA_026414565.1). Taxonomy (NCBI): domain Bacteria; kingdom Pseudomonadati; phylum Verrucomicrobiota; class Verrucomicrobiia; species Verrucomicrobiia bacterium. Next base: position 13,202 of record JAOAIT010000055.1, on the reverse strand, counting down.
ATAGCAGGGGCTGACCCCCACCGCCCGGCCAATTTGCTCCAGGGTCAGCGGCTCCGCCAGATGCTCGCGCAAGTAGGCCGCCACGGCCAGCGCGCGCTCCTGATTGAGGCGTTGCAGGCGGGATGCCGCCTGCTCATCCGGGCAGGGTTCTGCGGGGCCGGGCGCCACCAAAAAAAGGCTCGCCGCCTCCAGCGCCTTGGCCTGGTACCAGAGCCGGCACACCTGGGCCACCGGAGGCGGATGCCGCAAAGTGCCAATCAACAAACGATGCGCCGGCGTGAAGGCCACAGGGTCGGACAGGGTCAGGCGGGTCCGCCCCGCCAGCAGCCGCTGCACCGCCGAATGCCAGGGAGGGTTGTCCTTTTTTTGTCGCCTCAAAAACGCCAGGGAAAGCTCCAGGGTGATGAACTGATGCCGCTGGGCGCCGGCCCGCTCCGCGTGCAGCTCACCACGGCGCCGCCCGTAAAAAGCCGCCGTGCCCGGCTCCAGTTGCACCGCCTCGCCGTCCGCGGCGCAGATTTTGCCGTGGCCCGCCAAATTCAGACAGATGGCCACACTTTCCGGAAAAACCGCCGGCTGATACGCCAAGGAACGCGGCGGACAGACCTCATGCCACTGCACCCGGAAATCCCGGCCTCCGCTGCTGTCCGGCCGCGCGGCGCCGCCCGGGGGGCATGCCGAATCTGCCGCCCCCGCCAGGGGGCAAATGGCGGGACCATCCGGTTGCTCGACCGGACACGACGCGGCGGATGAACACGGGCGCTCGCCCATAGCCGCGACAACCTAAGACAAATGAGACTGAGTCTCAAGTGCAAAATCACCCCATACGAGGTCCACACCCCCCACCTTCCCCTCCCGCCGCCCGCCTGAACACCCTCCCTCCTGCCGCTTGCAACTGGCCCAAGACAATGCTGATGAATCCGGCTGGCACGGCCTCCGAGCGCATCAGGCGCAACACGCAATCATTAGCTTTGAGGCCATTGTAAAGGACTGATCGCCAATGAGCGACGCCAACGCCAGCCCAACGTCCGGCACAGTCTCACTGAGCAAATGCAACGGCCATCTTGTGCCAGCCGCCAGATAAACGCCTGGGAGATTCCTCTGCGTATTTCACCAGGGTGTGCATCAGGAGACAGAGACTACATATTAGTCGAAAAATATCGCTGGCAGTAGTGGTAGGGATGGCGGTCTTGGAATCGGCCCAAGTTGTCCAAGACGGTCACGATCCGGCAAGTTTCCGTGCCACCGTTTTTCGGGCCACGCAGCCCACGCCCCACCATCTGCATGTAGCGAACAGGGCTGAAGACCTGCCGGGCAATAAGGATCATGTCGGTCTTCGGTGCATCAAAGCCGGTGCTGAGAACCGTGTGATTGCAGAGCACGCGGATTTCGCCGCGTTGGTAACGTTCAAGGAAGTAACGCCGGGCCGCGGGCGCTGTTTTACCACTCACCGCCGCTGCTGGAATACGCTCCAGATTCAGGCGGGCGGACATCTCTTCTGCGTGAAGCACTGAATTGGCGAAGAAAAGGATGGACTTTTCTTCGGCGCTCTTGATCCGTGCGACAAGGCGTTCGTTGCGCTGCTCGTTTCGGGCGAGGGATTGGTTTATATTTTCCAGCTGCCTTTCGAAATCAGGGCCCCCGCCACTGTCAAGCAGTGACATCAACTCGTCGAGAAGGTCTTCAGACACGGCGACGCCCGAGTCGAGCGGTTCTGCTATGACCTTGGCCAGAACACCTTGGACAAGCAATTTCCGGTGCAGGTTTTGCTGGTCTGGCGGAAGCCAGCGCTGGTCGAAACGGCGGGCGAGGCGCCGGCTTTCCTCATCGTCCGTTCGAAATGGTGTCGCGCTCAAGCCCAGAATCGGCGGCTCTTCTTTTGGCGGCTGTCCGAAACGTGGAGCTTCTGCATCCAGCCATCGAAGCAGGTTTGTATAACTGGGTGTGATGGCATGGTGGCACTCGTCCACCACGACGAGGCCGGGCTTTTGCAGCCACTCTAAATTGGTCCCCCCCATTCGGTTTTGCAGGGTTTGAATGGAGGCAATTACGACGACTGGTTTGCCCGGCTCGTAAGCCGCGGGGTCTGGGTGTCCGCCCCAAAAACGGATGATCCGCAAGTTAGTCCGCTGCGCTCCGAGATTGATCCAGACTTGTCGAAATGCCTGCACCGCCTGCTCGCAGAGTTCATCTGTCTGCGCGACCCACAGCACACTGCGTTGTTCCCCTTCGGGTTTGAGCACCAGCAACACTGCGGCCTCGACTGTTACCCGTGTTTTGCCGCCGCCTGTTGGCAGGCTGATCACGGCGCGGCGACGACCTTGATTGGACTTGAGCAAGGTCTTGATGCCAGCCAGGATTTCTTCCTGAAAATCGTGGAGAGGCGGCAAATCAATCGGTCCACTGATTATCTCCTCCGGCTCGCGTCGCCCTTCAGCTGAAGCGGCGAATTCCTCTGGAAAACCGATGCTGGCAACGAAGGCACGGGCTTCGGCTGAGTTCCACCGTGATGGGGGTTTCAATCCTTCGTCCTTCAATGCGTCTTTCAGAGTGACAAGCGTGGCCGGACCGAGTTGTGCAAGGATCAATTCGGCAAGTTGCAGCGGCTGGCACTGCCGGATGAATTCCATTCCGGCCAAACCACCAAGAGCTTTTTCTAGCGGTTCGCGCCGGTTTCCAACGGCCAACAGCAATCGCTCGGCGAGCGTGTTGCCTCCAGCCACCCTTGCGCGCAGCGCGTCAACCTGTGCATCCCCTAAAATTCGCAACGCTTCTTCCGGGGTGTACATCAACCAGCCAGCAGGTGCAACCTCGGCTAACAGGTGCCTAAGCCGTTCGGCCCTTGACCACTTGGACAGCTCAGCCAAATCGAGGAACAAGCAATTTTGCCACATAAGGCATGGCACAGGCTCGGCCTGGCCAGCGATGTTCAGCTTCAGCCCTGCTACTGGCTGGCAGCGGGCGGTATCCTTCACCTCAGACTGCATGACTTCGGCAAGCTCAGGCACGGTGAAAACAAGCAGCGCTGCCGGGCCGATCTGCTGCGTCCACTCAGGGAACATTAAGCTTTCCAGGTTCTGCGCTCCTTTGTTTAACCAGAGCTGCAGCGTTTCATTATCCAGCGTGACCACGATGCGACCGTTCGTGCGAGCGCGACGAGCAAGGTCAGGCGACCCGCTTACAAAAACTTGGGACAAGGGAATTGCGCCTGTCGCACTAGGGAGCGTTTCGGGAACTATGCCATCCTTTGCCGCACCGCTCCAAAGAGCTTGCAGCGAGTCGTCCGCAACTGCCCCGTCCGTGGCCAGCAGCTTTATCAACGCGTGCCACAGCGCCTGAATTTCCTTCTCAGTTGCCCGCACCTGCGGCTCAACACCGTCGTGTTTTTCGAGCGCTAGCTTTAGTTGCGTCCAGACGGGCAGTTTGGCCAGTGCAGGCTCATGCCGCCGCGCGAGGATCGCCGCAAGACATACTATGTAGTCGCCCACTTGCACTACCCCGTGTTGCAGCAAAAACCAAGGCAAAGGATGCGGAACGTGAATCTCAGGGTAGCTTCGTACACTGGAGTGCCCGAATTGTACGCTCTCCGGGAACTCGCCCCCGCCAAGCTGATCAATAAAGTATGCGGTCAGCTTTGCTCGAGCTGGGCCGATCAATTTCGGAAGGAAAAGCCAGCCTTTTGGAAACTCAAACCTTGACGGCTTTAGGTAATCCCAGCGTGCCCGTCCATCCACATGGCGGCGGTAGTAAGCGCGCCAATGCCGGAGCCAATTGTCTAAGGCCAAGCAGTCTCGAACAGTAACCTTCCCCTTTGGAAAGTCCGATACCCCTAAGCGTTTCAACAACTCGATATCAGTAGCGTGCACAGCCGGATCAACAAGGACATTCTTATTTGATGAGCTCTCCTCCGCGCTGACCAGTTCCCCTGGAAGCAGCACTTCATCTTGCGGAACCCATTGGCCGTCGTTTCGCCTGACCTGGACTTGGCTGCCATTCTCAGTGATGAATTCTTGAGCTACCCCCGGGGGAGCTTTTCTGAGTAGGTTCCAGAATGCCAACCATCCTTTGTCCTGGCTGTCGGCAGGGGAATCGGGGATTCCGCGTAACGCCTCCCGAAGGACGTCAAGCCACACGCTTTCGTCCAGCGGTTTGACTTTCATCACCTCGGTTATAATCCGCCTCGCCTCGGCCTGTTCACATAACACGCGGGCAACGGGATGTCGGCCATCCGGCACACGCGTGCCTTCCGGGGCGAACACCGCCTGGTTGGCCGTCACCAGCTTCCCCCGGTCCGTCAAGATGATTGCTAGTGTAGGCCGAACCTGAGAACTCCATTCCCAGGGCAAGCAGTGATCTGCATAGGCTGCGGCGAGCTTTAAAACCTCGACTGCCCGGGCCAGCTCAGTAGAAGCCACCGCTGCAAACCACGCAGAAGGCGCCTGTTTACGCAGAACTGGTTCGTGCGGGGTTTGAGTTCCGCGCGCGGCCAGCCGCTCCGCCAAGGCATTTAGCCGACTGCCCCGCTGGCGCTCATAACAGGAAGGATGAACCAGTTCGGTCTTTTGCTCATTCTTGGCGAGCCTCTGCCACTGGTTGGCAATGTCGGCATCGTCCAGTGGATGGCGCCACAACTTGAGCGCTGGCCTTAGCTTCCCAGCCGCATTGGGCACGGCGGCGGCGCTTTCCAATGCCTTCCAGACTGCCTCGACCAGTGGAGCTGCATCCTCATCCGTACGCGCCAGCTGACGTGGGAAAGCATCCAGAGGCCGCCCCGGATCTTCAGGCGTGGAAAGTGTGGGTAACGTCTCCACAATAAGCCGGGCCGCTTCATACATTAGCGCCGAGTTCCACTCCCCGCCAATAATCGCATTCCGATCACTGTTCAGCTTCCACGGCGCATTAACAATGCCCGGCAAGTAAGTTGGGGTGTGCGTCGGGAAGAACGCCCAGAAACGTCCGGCTTCCTCCCGCTTCGCATCCAGCGGCACAGCCCAAGCCACCGGAACTTTCTCGCGGGCGTGAATGTGGGTTGCGTCGGCACGGGCGCGCACGTCGGTAATGGCCACTTCGCGGCAAACGACCTGCCAAAGCGACTCTTCCGCCCCGATGCGAAGAATACGGCGAACGCCATTAGGCTTAGCACAAATTGTTCGAGGCGGCTTTTCTCCGTCATCCAACTCTAAAACCAGGGAGACGGGCAGAAAGAGCAGAAACTCCGCCGGGAAGGCACTGATCTCCTGCCGTAAGTGGGCCTCCATGTCGGCCGTCTTGATCTCGGCACGCACGATGGTTTCGGCCCAGGCCAAGTCTGCCAGCAATGGGTCAGCAGCCCGCTCTGATTCATCGAGCGACCATGCCAGCCGCAACCCCGGGACTTCGGTCACACCAAACCTTTCCCGCAACTCACGCCGACACCGCTCTGGATCGAATCGCACAGCCCCACAGGAACGGGTGAATAAATCTATGCATCCACCCAGCCGGAGCAATGACTTGAAGCCGAGTCCAAACCGGCCAATCTGATTGCCACGCTTGGGGGAAGAATGGGAACTCATCAGAGCATCGATGCCTTCCTCACTAAGAGGGGCGCCTGTGTTGGCAACGTAAAGTCGTGAGCCGCGAAGGATCACCTGTACAATATTGCCGGAGGACAAGGAATTTCCCTGCTCGCAAGCCTCTAAAACAGCGTCAGCTCCATTCTGGACAAGCTCCATCACCTGCCGATATCCATAGCCACCGGCCAGTACCACCTGTTCGATTCCATAATGTTCACGCAGGAGTGCCGGACGCGCCTCGTAAGCTTTAAGGGTGCTCTCCCGTAGTCGGTTGACAGTTAGTTCCATGGATTCACGCGCGAAGTATAGCGAATCCCGCACGCTTCTTCACCCAAAACTTTTCCGCCACGACGCAGCCCAGTGAACATGGCGTCATCAAGCCCATCGAAACCAAACGCCTGCCGGTGAGGTTTGGGGGGCACTGGCCGGGGAGCTGGGCGTTGCGCATTGGCGGGGGGCCGGGGGTGCGGGGCGGGCACTGGCGGGGTGCGCGCCTTACGGGGCGGGCGTGCCGGTCAGGATAACCCGGCGATATGCCACCAGGGACGGGCTGCCGTTATCGCGCACCTCGAGCACGAGATGCACCGTTTGGTCGCCCAAGTCATCGGGCGCCGTCCAGCGCAACACCGGCTGATGCGCCTCCGGGAGCTTGAGCGGTTTGGAGTAGGTGCCCGTCTCCTGATAGTGCCACCATTTATAGGTCAGTTCGTTGCCGTCAGGGTCGGCGGTGCCGGCGGCATCCAGCGTCAAGGTTTGCCCGGGCCTGGCCGCCAGCCGTAAAACCTTGGCCGAGCGGTCCCCATTCAACACCACTCTGGGCGGGTGGTTGACCTCGCCGGGCGGTTTGATGGTGTACTGGAGACGGGCCAGGAAACTGGCGCGCACGTCGGGCGCCCAGCGTTTCAGCTCGCGGTCGCGCACGCGCGCGGTCGAGAAGACATTGGGCCACGGCTGGCCGTCACCTTTGCCCGGTGTGAAACGGCCGCCCCACGAACCTTGGGTGGGATCCCAGGGGTCGTTCAGGCCCAGATTGGCACTCAGCAAAAAGAGGAAGGCCGGGGTGTCCCCTTCGCCGCCGCGGTCATAGAGCGCGGCCAGCGGGCCATGCTCGGGCACCTGCGCCGTGATGGCCTGGGACTCGCCAATGTAAAACCAGAAATGATTGATGTCCACCAGCAGCCGCGCCGGCGGGTGAAGAAAGCGGGGGCCGCTCCACGGCGTCCAGGCAAAATCCTGGATTTTGCCCGGCGGCGTGGCCTGCCAGCGGGGAAGGTCAAAGAAGTAATCCATGGTGATGTCCTGCAAGTGGATGGAATAGACATGCACTTTGGCCATGATTTGCGCCACCCGCTCCGCCGGCTGCCGGCTTTGCAGGCAGTACAGCGCCTGCGAAAAAACCAGAGGCGCGCCCCACAGACCGACGTACAAGGGGCGAGGATTGTCGCGCAGCAGCACTTCGACCAAAAAGTCTGAAGCCTCGGAGTCCTTGGGCTGGCCGTTGGGCGTGCGGCCTTCACCGATCCAGTCGTCCACTTTATGGCCCTTGGTCAGCCAGATGATTGGCAGGGCGCCGTGGCCGCGTTTGGTGATGCGGCGTAAGTATTCGGGGGTGGGATAGGCCGGGTCGTGCGCCTTGAGCCGGTCATAGACTTTGGCGTAGGCGTCTAAAATCGCCTGCACTTTTTTCCAAGGGGCGTCGGAGTTCCACCGGTGGTCCGGCTCCTGGGGCGCGATGGTGATCGCTTCAAGATCCAGCTCGTTGGCGTAATACAACATGCGGATCAGCGAGTTGCCGTCGTCGTGAGTCATATCGCTGACCACCACGCAACGCGGTTTCTCCGCTGCCGCCAGGCTGGCGGCCAGGAGCACAGAGAGGAGGGCGCCGGGGTTGCACGCTTTTGTCATGGCCAGCAGGTGTGGAATTCTGGTGTGGTTATATTTCCGGATCATGGGTCCATCATGGTGGTCCAAGCGGGAATAGTCACCGCCGGTTTGTTCTTTTGTTTGATGGTGAAGGCCATGTCGTTCATGCGCAGGATGTCGTTCTGCACCCAGACTTCCCAACCGGCGAGGATGACCAGGCAGTAATCTTCAGCGCGGTAGAAGCCCTGGGCGATGCACCAGTCAATGAGGGCTTTGATGTCCACGTTGCGGATTTCCACCACCCCATTGTCATCGGGCGTCAATGGCGGTTCCAACATCGGGATGATGAAGCGCCCCATGCCGGAGCTGGTTCCCTGGTCGGCAAAGCGCCAGGTCCGTCCGTCCACCACCGTGCGGCCGCGCACGGTGCCCCAATGGTTGGAGGGGATGTTGACGCCATAGACCGTCGGCGCGAAATCGCCCCGGTTGAATTTGCCCTGGGGCTGGTCGGAGAAATAAAGCTGCCAATAGATTTTGAACATTTGGTTGGTCTTGCCCAACGGCACAGTCGCCGAGAGAGAGGCTTTCAGCACTTCCAGCTCGCTCAGCCTGATGGGAAAAGGCGAATTGGTGGAGATATTGCCCCAGTCGCTGCCCACTCCCACCCACGGGGCCGACACCGGAAAATCCCAGCGGTTGCCATTGTGCGTGGTCCACCAACTGGCCGTGGGCGGCCCGAAGCGGACCCGCAGGGAGCCTTTTTCGCCCGCCCAGCGATTGTTGTTGAACTGGAGGCCGTCGTGATTCAGGTAGCTTTTCCACTCGCGCGTGGTCCAGTCAAACCGCGTCAACAGCAGCGCCCAGTCCCCTTCGCCGGGCGGTTCCGGGGTCTCCCAGACCGGCCCGCTGGCATCGGGCTGTTTCAGCCACTCGCCGGTGCGGGGATTGAACCAGCGGGCGCGATAACTCAGGGGGCCTTGGAGGGTGATTTTCACGCGGGCCGAGCGTGGCAGATACACCGCATAAACCTCGCCCGTCTCCGCCAAGCACAAGGCCGGGGGCTGGACCAAATCATTGCGCGGCTCGGCGCGCCACCAGTCGAAGGCGGTAAAAAAGTCCACCAGATGCACGTGGCCGCGCAACAGGGTCATGGTGTCATCGCCGCGCCCGTTGACCCAGCCGCCGCCGGTGTCCGGGGGAAAACCGGTGCCGCGGTTGGCGGTCTCACCGGTGGTTTGGTAACACCCCGCCATGGCAATTTCCCACGCGCACCGGCGGCGGGAATCGGCGTTGCGTTCACCGGGCTGCTTTTCCCACAAGTCTTCATAGCCGTATTCCTCATTGATTTGCGGGATGATGCGGCCGGTGGCCGCCTGCCTGGCGCGCTCCCCCAGCAGAAAGGCATTCTGACCGGCATCCCAGCGCTGGATCAGTTGCATGTCGTTCCAGGTCTGGCCGGGCGTGCGGTAAATCTTGTTGTGCGCGGACAACAGATGATCGTAGGGGTCCCATTGTTTGACCAGCGGCCCCAGCCAGTCGCACCACTTGGGCACTTCGCGATGGGCATCGTGCTCATTGCCCAGGTCCCACGTCACATTGCTGAAGGCCGCCAGCCGCGCCACGCCGTAACGGTAGTACCGCTGTTCGTCCTCGCTGTACGCCGCAAAGGGGGTGGGCAGGACCTGATAACCGATAAAAAATATCACCGAGATAATGACATCCCGCTCGCGGGCGTACCGCAGCATGCGTTCAAACTTCTGCCAATACTCGACGTTGAAGCGGGCAAGGTCGAAGCCGGGATTCTGCACGTCGTCCGGCCGCGCGGCGAGCCAGGGATTTAAGTACAGCTTGAAGCCGGCGGTGGACCTGACCGGCTGGTTCCAGGGGCGGTCGCCATTGCGGCCATAAACCAGCACGCGCAGGCGGTTAATCTTGCAGGCGGCCAGGCGGTCAATGGCCTGGCGGATGACCGCGTCGTCCTGCCAACCCATCAAGTAGTAGGTGGTGGTGCCGTTCCAAAAGTAATGCTCGCCGGTGCCTTCCCAGAGGAAATGATTCGGATATTTCGGGTCCACGCGCAGGATGCCACGGCGATTGGCGCGCCGGGCGTTGAACGCCCCCTCGTGCGCCAGCGTCTGATCTCCGTGGCGCAGCGTGACCTTGTAGCGATATTCGCCCGGTTGGGACGGCATGAAGCGGAGGCGATACACGCTGCCATCCTGGCTGTCGCAGAAGCCGTCCACTTTTACCGCGGCGCCGCCTTTGGCCGGCATGAACTCTCCTTCCACGACTGCATTGGTGAATGGGTTGCCGCTGATGGGTGGCTCCGGCCGCAGCGTGATTTCCACAAAGTCATAGACCTCCACCGTATTGGTGGACAACGCGGCCCGCAGTTGCCGGGCTGGCGACGGGGAAATCCCCGAGGATGACACGCCGCCTGGGTCGGCGGCGCGCCGGTAGGCCTGAGCGTTGAGCAGACGGGCGTTGGCGAAGGCTTTGACGCGCGCTTCGTTCACCTCGGTGAACCGGGTCACGTGCAACACCTGCCCCCCGCGAATCTCCCGCAACGCCGCGCCACTGAAAATGCCCGGCAGCCAGGCATGCAAAAAGGTGCCGTCCAGATAACCATCAGCTTTTTTGGGGCCCTGACAATATTCGCCGCGGGTCTGGAATTGTTTGACGATATGATCCAGCAGCGGCACGCGCAGTTCCGTCAGTTGTCGCCACTCGCCGCTGCGGGCGTCGTTTTCCCGGCCCTCGGCCTTCTCCGGGCGCGGCAGCACACGCCACTGGTTCTGCGCCGGCTTGGTAATCCACCAGTTGTCGTCGCCCCAGCTCACCACGCGGAAGTGAGCGGCGATCAGTTTGGAGGCCCACTGGTAATGCCCGTTATAAACCCGCAGATCGGTGTAATACACGATGCACTTGTGCGCGATGGACGGGTCCAGCCCGTACGCCGAGGCCAGCGTGGCGCCCTGCCCGCCGATGTTGACGATGACGGGCCGCTGCGGATCACGCGCAAAGTGCTCGTTGATGAGCCGCACGTACAACCGCGCGCCCGCCGAATCCTTGTTTTCACCCGCCTTTTCGTTGGGCGCCTCGGTGCCCACGGTGATCGGCGGGATGCGCTCCATTCGCAAGCCGCTTAATTCGGCGTTGCGGCGCGAATCATGCGCGGTTTGGATCCAGCCCGGTTTGGAAAAGCCCCAGAAATCCGTCAGCACCGGCGTGACGATGAGCGCCACGAGGTTCATCTCGCCCTCGCTGGCCATCACGTACGCCAGCTCGTCGTCAAAGACATCGTCATACACGTCGTTGTCGTAGATCACCGGATTGGTGACAGGCTCGCCAGCGGGCCGGGTGATGCCGTGAATGTACAGTCCCTCCGGGTAACCGGGGCGATTGAAACCCCAATCGCCGATGACCAGATTGGTGGCCGCCTGCCAGTCGGTGGTTTCCGCCCGCCAGCGGGCGGGCTGGCGGCCCTCGGTGGGCGGGGTGACGGCGGCGGCCAGAGTGCCGCAACCAGCCCAAAGCATGAAGAACGGCCATAAATAACGAGGGGGAAATGGGATCAAGTTCATGGCAGTGAGCTGCTAAAGGTCATTTCTTCATGGAGCTGACAAGAAATCGCCCCTATGGGAACATCCGCTGCCCGGCAGCGCCTTCAGTGCCACGGCCAGCGGGATTTTTCATGGTGTCACAACTGAGGAAAACCTTCTCCGATTCCCCCCCCCCCACGGCAAGTCTTTTTGCCGCCCCACTGAGGTTGCCTCCCTTGCCGCGGCCGCCCGCTCGAAGCCGTCATGGCCGCTGTCGCCACGCGGGCGGACGCGGGGCGCGCCAAGTCCATCCAGGAGTCACTTCTGAGTGCGGAATATGCGGCCAGAAGGTTCCAGCCCTTGGAGTTCATCCCGGTCCTTACGGCGCCGGTTCCAATTGCAACACCCAATCATCCCCGCCAGGCGGCGGAGTTACCGGCTGGTCATCGCGCATCACACCGCCATCCCGGCGCGGATATGGCGGGCGGGTGTCAATCCATGTGGCACGCCACGCGCCGTCGCCCACCCGCACAGTGACCGGCTGGCTGGTTTCCAAGTACACCAGGAACAGGCGCCCCGGCTCGGCCAAACAATGGGCATGCGCGCCCTTCACCAAATCCGGGCGCGGCTTCAGGCTGCCAAAGGGCAGCGCGGCGCAAAGGTCCCAGGCGCGTTTGACGGCGGCGTGGCGGTTCGTTTTGCAGGCGGCCAAATCAAGCGTGCCGGAAAACCCGCTGGAGGAATCGCCTGAATTATCGGCAAAAACCAGCGCGGCGGCGCAAAAATGGATGACAAAGGTGTTTTTGCGGAGGTCGTCATCCGAATAATCCCGCTTGATGCCCTGGATGTGATAGGTGTTGCCGGACCACAGCGTCTCCTGCGCCAGCAACGGTTTGGCCGGGTGATGGCTTTCGAGCAACCCCCGGGCCAGGTGAGCGCGGTTGACGGTCTTCGGTCCCTGCAGCGTGCCGTAAGTCAGCCACGGTTCATTACGAAATTCATCATCGCCCGTGCGGTTGTGCACCGAGAGCGGTTTGCCAAACACGTTATGCTGCTGGATGAGCGCGCCCAGACGATTGACCTCCTCGCGGCTCAGGTAGGGGTGCTCGCGCAGCAATGGTTCCGGGCCGGCAACATTCAACAACAGGTTCCAGTAAGCCCCCAGGCGGGCATAGGTGTAGCGCACGTACAGCGCCTGGTCCTGGGGCGAGCGGGGGAAATTGGCATCCCGACCAAAAAAACCGGCGAAGGGATACACCAGGATGCGGCGGCGGGCCAGCGCCTCGAGCTGGGTTTCCAGCCAGGCAAACTCGGCCGGATTCAGGGGCCAGAGCGCGGGCGTTTGCCAGCCGCGGCCGCGGCCCGGGGCGTTGCGATTCAAGTAATGACTGGCCACTGAAAGCAGGTTGTATTCATGCGCCTGCACCCAATCGAGAAACGCTTCGCGCTGTGGATCAGCAAAGTTGCGGGCAAAAAAGCGGTCGCCCACATGCAGGCCCCGCACCAGCACCGCCGGCCCGTCCCGGTAACCAAACCAGACGGGGTTGGGTTGGTGTACGGTAATCATCCCCGGGCCGTCGGATGCCACACACTCGAACTCTCCCTGCAAAGCCGGCGCGCCATCAGAAAAAGCGGCGCTCACCTTCCACCGGCCCGGGCGGTCGGGCATGAAGCGAAGTCGCCACGTCTGGCCGCCGTCGTAAAACCCCCAGAACTTCACCGAGCTGCCATCCGGACGGGTAAAAGTGGCATCGAGCGAAACATCACGAAACGGGTCCGGGTAATTGCGGTTGGCGTCCACCGCCACCTCCAGACGGTCCCATTGCTTGACCCGGGGCGGAATCTGGCGCGGCACCGCCATTGTGGCGGGGCGGACAGGCTGCGCGGCCGGACGGGGGGCCTCGGCGGCCGGCCGCACAGCCTGGGCGATGAGTGGCATCAGCCACAAGCCCGACGTTCCGGCCAGTTGGTCATTATTCACCTGGTCGCCCTCTTCCCAACAAGCCCAGACCTGGCCGTCCGGCGTGGTGGCAAGCGCCACGAAACCCAGCTTGTGCCCCCGCGGCGCGGGCAGGCGTTGCTCGCCAACCCACTGGCCATTCAGGCGCGCATTCCAGCGCCCGCCAAAACTGGCCGCGTACAAGTTGCCCGCCTTGTCCGCCGCCAACACCGGCAGATCGCGGCGGCCGGAAGAGAGGGCGCGGCCCAGGGAGCGCCATTCGGACGGCATGCCCACGCGTTGGTG